>CAZPNF010000038.1:0-8475 GCA_964587715.1 uncultured bacterium
TAACCCATGTAACTACTGATGCCATACTCATGACAAAGATTACGGCCATGCCCATACCGACAGCCGAATCTAATTGTTTGGATACACCTATGTAGGGGCAGATGCCAAGAAATCTGGCAAGGACAAAATTCGATATGAAAATGGCTCCTACAGTGATGATTAAAAGTGAATGAAGTTCCATGTGAGTCCCTCAATTTTTTTATCGCTGTTCAGTTCTTTGTGGCTGAACAGTTACGATTTTTATCTATGTGCCAATCTCCGACGTTCAATCCAGTTAAAAAATCCAATTAAAAATCCAATGGTGAAAAAGGCTCCAGGTGGAAGTATCATGAGAAGAACAGGCTTAAAACTGCTGCCGAAAATTGGTATTCCGAGCCAGGTGCCGTTGCCCAGGATTTCCCTGAAAGTAGCAATAATAACAAGTGCCAGCAAGAATCCCAACCCCATTCCAAAGCCGTCGGCTATAGAAAGAATAACGTTATTTTTACTGGCAAACGCTTCTGCTCTGCCCAATATAATGCAGTTTACAACTATAAGAGGAATAAAGATACCGAGAGCTTTGTGAAGAGCAGGGAAGAAGGCTGCCATAACAAGATCCACAATGGTAACAAATGTAGCGATCACACTGATAAAGATTGGAATCCTTATTTTAGGTGGAACTACTTTTCTGATGAGTGATACAATAAAATTGGAGGAAACCAATACGAAAATAACTGCTGCACCCATACCAACAGCATTGTTTACTGAAGATGATACAGCAAGAGTAGGGCAGAGCCCCAGCATAATACGAAAAATAGGGTTGCTTTCATAAATTCCCTTTGTGAATTCTTTCCCGATTGACATTTAATCCTCCAGATTGATTTCTTAAAGTACAGCCTTTACTTATTTTTGAGAAAGGCCTATCTTCTCCAGAAGCCATTTTGCACGAGCTGAGATTCCATTTGTTATTGCCCGTGAAGTGATGGTAGCACCAGTGATCGCCTGAATCTGGCCACCATCCTTGTCTACACAAATATTGGTTGCTTTTTTCCCTGAAAACTGTTTTTGCCACCATGGACTGGTCTGTCCACTTTTTACTTCCTGGCAGCGGTTTCCCAGACCAGGAGTTTCCTGCTGGGAGAGCACCCTGATGGCAAAAATTGTTCCAGTTGAATCCATGCCTACCAGCGTTCTAATAGTACTGGAATAACCCTTTGAGAGGACCAGAAAAGCATATCCGATGAATTGTTTTTTCTCCTTATCTTTATATCCCATGTAGTAAATAGTCTTATTGTTTTCCTTTACAGGGATTATGACACCCGTTTTACTTCCAGGCAGAACGTATGCAAGCGCGTCTTTTAGTTCTTTCTCCTGCTGCACGAGAATCATAGGCTTTGTAATTTCATTTACCCAGGCTAACGAACCGGCTGCTATTAATGCTACAAAAGTAAGAGTGGCTGCAAAACGAGGAATGTCTTTCATGCTTCTATTTTCCTCCAAATACTTTAGGTTTTGTATACTTATCCAGGAGGGGGGTAGTAAGGTTCATCAAAAGAATGGAATATGAGACGCCTTCCGGGTATCCGCCCCACAGGCGAATAATTACTGTTATAATTCCACACCCTGTTCCAAAGATAAGACGTCCCTTGAAAGTTACAGGTGTAGTCACCATGTCAGTGGCCATAAAGAAAGCGCCAAGGATCAGTCCTCCTGAGAGAATGTGGAAAAGAGCATTGCCTGTAAACAGACCATCAGTGCCGCCAAAGATCCATGTGAGCAGAGCTACAGTTCCAATGTAGGTAAATGGGATTTTCCATCCTATTATTCTTTTATACATTAAAAAAGCAGCACCGATAAGAAGCAGAACTGCAGAAGTTTCTCCAAGGCAACCTCCCACACGACCGAAAAAGAGTGCTCCGTGAGAACTGTAGAGCTGAGACACAGCCTGAGCAGCTCTTGTTATTTGTTCAGTAGTGTGTTCAGGGGTATGGGTTAAGATTTCCCGGGCATGTTTAAAAACATTCAGGGGTGTTGCATTTGTAATGGCATCAATGCCCGATAAAGTACCGGCTCTTGGTATTGTTTTGAAAACTGTCATGTATACTGGCCATGAAGCCATGAGAAAGGCTCTACCGATAAGAGCAGGATTCATGGGATTGTAACCAAGTCCCCCAAATGCCATTTTGCCTACGGCTATGCCGACAAATGCTCCTACAGCAGGAAGCCAGAAAGGGATTCCAGAAGGTAAATTATATGCCAGCAGAATACCTGTAACAATTGCACTTCCATCAGCAATAGTATTTGGCCGTTTTAGTACTAACTGGAATAGAGATTCTGTAAGTAAGGCCGATGCTATTGATACCAGAATGATCCATAGAGCATGTATTCCAAAGAAATATATTGCTCCGGCTCCAGCAGGAAGGAGTGCAATTACCACACTGTACATAATTTTTGGGATAGAGTCAACGTCTTTGATGTGAGGAGAAGAAGAAATATAAAAAGTACGTTCCATGCTGTTTAAGCCACCTGTTTTGTTTTTGACTGCTGTTCGTTCCAGAGAGCTTTTCCAAGTTTGATATAATGGACAAGGTTTCTCTTAGCCGGGCAGATAAAAGCACATGTCCCACATTCTATACAATCCAACAGTCCCAGATCATGAGCTTTCTCAATTCTGTGATGTTCCACCATGGTAGCTATCCTGCTGGGGATAAGTTTCATAGGACAGAAGTCGACACACCTTGCACATGAGATGCAGGGACTTTCTGGTTTCAGAGCTGCTCTTTTCTTATCGAGCACGAGGATCCCGGATGTCCCTTTAATAACAGGGACCTGCTCTGTTAGTTGAGAAATTCCCATCATTGGGCCGCCATTTATGATCTTGGCGGCTGAATCAGTATATCCACCGCAGAACTCGATAAGTTTCTGGAAAGGTGTTCCGATACGAGTCCTCAGATTCTTTGGTGATTTAATACCCGAACCCGTAACAGTTACTACTCTTTCGATCAATGGTTTATTAGAGGAAACAGCCTCGAAGATGGCTAATGTAGTGCCTACGTTGTGAACCAAGCAGCCAACATCCATTGGAAGACCTCCAGAAGGTACCTCTCGGCCTGTGGCTGCTTTTATAAGTTGTTTTTCAGCCCCCTGCGGATATTTTACAGTTAATGGTAAAACAGAAATTTGTTTTCGCCTTGCAGTTTTTTTTTTGAACAGTTTTATAGCATTAGGTTTATTTTTCTCAATACCAATTATTGCACGATGGACATTGAGAATTTTCATTATGATTTTGATACCTTTCAGGATATCGTCAGGCTTTTCAAGCATGAGCCGATGATCTGCTGTTAGAAAGGGTTCGCATTCTACACCATTTATAATCAAAGTATCGATGGGCTTTTCAGGTGGGGGAGAGAGTTTAACATGAGCCGGGAAGGCCGCTCCCCCCATACCTGCGATGCCAGCGTCTAAGATGCGTTTTTTCATTTCTTCTGAAGAATAGTTCATGTAGTCAGTAGCAGGTGTGACATTATCTACCCATGTATCTTTTCCATCACTCTCAATTACTATTGAGAGAAGGTTTGTTCCGAGCGGATGGGGGCGTGGTTCGATTGCTTTAACAGTACCGGAAAGAGATGCATGAACAGGGAGAGAAACAAACCTGGTTGCCTTTCCAATTTGTTGGCCGGTTTTTACAATATCTCCTTTCTGAACAGTGGGTTCGGCAGGAGCTCCAATGTGCTGTTGTAAAGGAATTATAACTTCTTCCGGGAGGGGAAGTTCTTCAATGGGTTTGTGTTCTGACCAGTGTTTTTCTTCGGGTGGGTGGGCTCCCCCCCGAAAACTCTTCCTTCGAAACATGAACACTCCTATTCCTTTTGCTTTTTTTCAGCTCCACTTTTTTTCAATTCTTTCAATTCTTTTAGGAACTCTTCCTTGTCCTGAAACTTTCTATAAACAGAGGTAAAGCGGACGTATGCAACTTCATCCAATTTACGGAGGAAATTTGAAACTAATTCTCCGATTTTACGGCTTTCAACTTCTTTAACAAAATTGGATTCTATTTCCGATTCTATTTTTTCCACAATCTCCTCAATTTGAGATGTGGAAACAGGACGTTTACTACAGGCTATCTGTATCCCTCTCATCAGTTTTTTACGATCGTAGGGCTGCCTGCAGCCATCTGACTTAATTACGTAAAGTGTTTTGTCTTCAATCTCTTCGATAGTAATGAATTTCCGCCCACAGGAAAGGCATAATCGTCTTCGTCTGATAGCTTTTCCATCGTTGCGAGTTCTGGTGTCAATGACTTTGTCATTATCTTTGCCGCAGTAAGGGCACCTCATATATTTATACTCCATTTTGGATGAAGCTGGATAATTTCAAGGTGACCTTCCTGGGCAAGCTCTTTGGCAAGATCGTCAGGGTAACCTTCGAGGTAATAAACTCTTTTAATAGAAGCATTGAGAATCATTTTTATACAGAGAGAGCAGGGATGATGAGTGGAATAGAGGATTCCACCTTCAATATTGACACCGGAGGTTGCAGCTTGAATTATGGCATTCTGCTCTGCATGGAGTCCCCGACAGAGCTCATGACGTTCTCCTGAAGGGATGCCCAATTTTTCTCGAAGACAGCCGATGTCAAGACAGTGGGGGAGACCCTTAGGCGCGCCATTGTAGCCTGTTGTTAAAATCCGTTTGTCTTTCACTATTACTGCCCCCACCTGCCTTCGCCGACACGTTGACCTTGTGGCAACAAGCTTTGCTATTGCCATGAAGTAATCGTTCCATGATGGACGTTGATATACAGGTTGGTCCGCTGTCATAAAAGTTCTTTGTAAAGAAGAAAGTTCTGGCATAGATTGTAAACTTCATCTTTTACTTTCGATATTTCTTTTTCGTCCTCTATGTGAGAAAGAACTCTGTGGATAAGATCACCGATATGGTTCATCTCATCTTCTTTCATGCCGCGTGTTGTAAGGGCAGGTGTCCCAATCCTGATGCCACTGGTTACGAATGGGCTTTTTGTATCAAAAGGAACCATGTTTTTATTCACTGTAATTCCCGCCTGTTCCAGAGCTTTTTCTGCAGCTTTGCCAGTGATTCCTTTATTTGTAAGATCAACAAGCATGAGATGGTTGTCAGTACCGCCGGAAACAAGAGCATAACCGTGCTCCACGAGTCTCTGGGCAAGTGTTTTTGCATTCTTAATGATCTGTTCACAGTAGGTTTTATATCCAGGTTGGAGGTCCTCTTTAAATGCAACGGCCTTTGCCGCTATAACATGCATGAGTGGACCGCCCTGAATTCCTGGCATAACAACACTGTCAATGACTTCTGAAATAAGTTTTACTCTACCGGATTTTGGAGCTGTGATCCCCATGGGATTTTCTCTGTCCTTTCCCACGAGAATCATGCCCCCACGAGGTCCGCGCAGAGTTTTGTGAGTAGTTGTGGTAACAACATCACAAACAGGAAGAGGATCAGGATGAAGTTTTGTGGCTACGAGTCCAGCAGGGTGGGCAATGTCAGCCATAAGATAAGCTCCGACACTGTCGGCTATTTCCCTGAATTTTTCAAAGTCGATGAATCTGGCATAGGCACTGGCCCCCGTGACGATCATCTTTGGCTTGTGTTCTTTAGCCTGATGCCAGACCTGATCAAAATCTATGGTTCCAGTTTCCCTTTTTACTCCATAGGAAACAAAATGATAAAGTTTACCGGAGAAATTAACAGGGCTCCCGTGTGTGAGATGACCGCCGTGTGCCAGATCCATTCCCAGAACAGTATCTCCAGGTTTTAGAAAAGCCATGTATACAGCCATGTTAGCCTGTGAACCTGAATGGGGTTGTACATTTGCATATTCACAGCCGAAGAGTTCTTTTGCTCTATCGCGTGCTAAGTTCTCGGCTTGATCCACAAATTCACATCCGCCGTAGTAGCGGTGTCCTGGATACCCCTCAGCATATTTATTGGTCATGACACAGCCCAGTGCTTCAAGAACTGCTTTGCTTACAAAATTTTCAGAAGCAATGAGTTCTAACTTGTAGCTCTCTCGGCCAGCTTCTCCCTTTATAGCTTCAAAGATTTCCGGATCGAATTGTTTCAGCGTTTCCATTTTATCACTCCGTATTAGGTGACTCTTATAAACTGCCAGATGGGACGTGAAGTCCCATCTGGCGAAATGAGAAATTTTATAGCTGAACGGTCTTTATTGAAAGGAACGACATTTTTATCATACAAGTGTTAACTCATGTATTTGTTTTACCCGTCGCTCATGTCGCCCACCAGCCTCAAATTCGGTATTGAGAAACGCTTTTACTATTTTACGTGCAACTTCAGGTTCTGTGAATCTGCCCCCCATTGTGAGAATATTGGCATTGTTGTGCCGTCGACCCAGGATAGCTATCTCTTCAGAGGAACAGAGGGCGGCCCGAATTCCAGGGATTTTGTTAGCAACTATTGACATCCCGATACCAGTACCGCAGATGAGAATTCCACGATCTGCTTCAGAATTAGCCACAGCCCTTGCAACAAGGACAGCAATTTTGGGATAATCTACAGATTCTGTTGAATCCGTTCCATAACCTATATAAGCTATATGAAGTTCTGTAAGGAACTTTTTAATTTCCTCTTTTAAGTTATAACCAGCGTGATCAGCACCGATAGCTATTGTCATCCTGCTACCCTTTTTTATTTTACATAATCCATTTGTAGCATATACCACGAGGTTTTTTCTGAATTTTGTGCATGAAATAATCTTCATTGGTTGGGATCATAATTTCCAGATATTTCATGTGTTTTTCGGCCTCGGTTTTCCACTCAAGGTCGCGTTTTGCTTTTGCATACTCATCGTAGGCTAATTTGTATACTAATTTATCATCAAAGGTAATTTTCCCACCTTTTCTACTGGCCACACATTTTTCTGCTGCTGTTTCGTAAACAGTACCACGAGTAATATAAGCCAGACCGTAGTGGGGGTCGATGGCAAGAGCTTTCTTGATTGCCCGCATTGCTGTTGTGTACTTTCCCAGGGAAGTGTAGCTAAGTGCTAAGTTACAGAGATTCTTTTTATCCTTTGGGTTTATTTGTAAAATGCTTTTATAAATTGCTGCTGCACTGGTAAATTTCTCGGTTTGTTGATAGGAATCTCCAAGAAGTTCAAGTGCAAAAATGTTTTTTGGTTCTTTTGTGATAACAATTTTTAACTGCTCAATTGCTTTCAAAAAATCTCCAGTCTTGTGGTAACTCTGTGCCAGGTCCAGCCGATATTTGGCTTCTTCGGGATAACTATCTACAAGACTTTTCTGTTGAACAATAATGCGATCCATGTCGCCTGTTTGAGAAAGAAGTGTGCTGAGCACTTCCTGAGATTGTTTGTTGTTTGGATTTAACTCAACTGCTTTTTGATATGCCTCAATGGCTTTATCTTGTTCGCCTGCTTTGACGTAGAGCTCTCCAAGATGACGGTAATAACTTGCCGAATCTGGTTCCAGTTCGATTAGCTTATTATACATTTCAATAGCTTCGTCTGTTCTCTGCTGAGACCGGTAAATGTAACCCAATGCTTTGTAAGGATAGGGACTCTTAGGATTCCGCTTGATTCCCACTTTGTAAGCCCATTCTGCACTATCGGGCTGATTGAGCTGGAGATAACATGTTCCCAGAGTTTGGTACACTATTTTCCCATGAATTCTCAGGGTGTCCTGTTCGACCAGTCTTTTAAAATATTTTTTTGCCTTTTCGTAATTATGCTGTTTGTAAGGTTCCCAGCCAAGGCTGAATAAAAGATCCAGCTTTCTCTTTTGAATCTTATAGAGAGAATCTTGAATAGCTTTTTGCCTCTCGGGACTCAAAGCTTCTTTCTTAGATTGAGTTCCTGCACATCCTGAAAAGTTAAACTGAATTGCAAAAGCCAGGAACATTAATGTAGTAATAAAAACGCTAAGTTGTGTTTTTTTATGCACTGTTATCCCCTCCTTTTTATAGGATTAAATTTAGACATGAGTTTAAAAAAATTATTGATTAAAATCAAGAGAAATTTATCAATCCTTTAATAATGTCGGATGAACCATTTTTCTCCTCCTGTTATGGAAAGACTTAATCGGAAGAGGTTTTCAGAAAGACCATTGGTTTTAATAGAACCACGTTTCCCAAAAGCAAATGCTATATCTATCTGGGAGGCACTTCTGGAAATAGGGAATCCTATTCCCATAGTAATCCATTTTTCAGTGATTGTTTTTCCATCCGGGTCCAGTGAAAAATAAGGCTGGTAAGAAAAACCAAGCCGGTAAGCTATACGTTTCGTATATGCCACAGAATAATTCCTGGACGGGGAAAATTCATATCCGATGGAAATGCGTTGAGTCTTTTTTGTCCTTTCTACTTTTTGATTATTGATGTATAATGTTGTCCAATCTCGTTGTAAGAATTCTACTCCTATAAGACCAATCTTTCCAGTACGGTAAGAAGTTCCAATTCCCCAATAACCAGGGAAATA
>CAZPNF010000038.1:8485-9966 GCA_964587715.1 uncultured bacterium
AGAGTGAGCCTGTATGGTTTTGGCTGGAGTCGCTAAATGCGTAATGAATGTCTGTATTGTTATTTAAGTTTACTTTTGGGGAAAATATTGCACCAAGCAAGAGAGATTTGAAAGGACGATAGATCATTCCAGCACTGTATCCAGATCCCCGGTTCTTTGTAGAGAAAACATCACTGCTGGCTGTTAATCCCTCTCCTTCATACACAACTTTCCATTCTTCTTTTAATTTTCCGAAGAGATAGCTGCCGGATAATCCCAGAACAAGATTGTGACGAAGAGCCCAATAGAAAGAAAAAGTAAATGTATTTAGTCCACCTTGCCCCTCTACTGATTTTGTATAAGATTTGCCAACGAGTGTTTCTTGAAAAGTAAGATTGTAATCCATACGGGTGAGCGGAGCAAGCCCTACTGCAAGTCCAATACCTGAACCCAGAGGAAGTACAAATGTGAAACCGTAGAAATTAGAATAGTTAGATGTTGCATTTCCATTTTCGTTATCTTTATATCTGTTGTTCTCATAAAAGTATTGGAGTGAAAGGCGTGTCGTTTTGATTGTGTAGAGTCCGGCAGGATTAATTCTTGAAATTGTAAATGAATCGCACTGGGCAATACCGAGGTTTCCCATTCCCATGTTGCGTGCGTTAGGAAAATAATAAGGGGTACCGGCTCCCTTTGAAGATAAAATAGTTCCTCCATTGCTATTTTGAACGAACTGGAATATCAAGATAAATGTTAAAATAAGATAGTTTCTCATAAATAATTCTCCGCTGCCTTTTTTAAAGTCTGCTCTCTGGAGGTAAACTGTAAAAAATTTCAAGGGCTGGTCGGTAGAGTGAATCACAGGAAGTACTGTAAAAAGCTCTACCAAAAATGTCATTCCTTTCATTTGTTCCCATCAGAATAAAACCATCATTTTCATGCTCGCCAGAAGTCCATTTTTGTACAAGATTTGTTACGTTTATACTGATAGAATCTCCCTGCAAGGTTCCCCATGCCATGGTGGTTGAATCAAACGGTACCTCCGGGATCGGCCAGGTATTATCAGTTACAGGATAAGCAAGAAATTCAAAGGATTTATTATCAGGAAATGAAAGTAAGGTGTCGGCATGAAGGGTGAGTAGAGCTCTGTTTATGGTTGCATCTTGTGGAATAGAATCAACATTAAAATATATAAGAGTACGAAGAGCTGTACCGTCGTTGACAAAAAGATGAGTAGAAGTTGGTTCCTGCTCAGTAGTGGCAATAAAAGTATTTTTCCCGGGATAAACTACAGACTGTTTTTGAGTTGTATCCTGTTTTATATAAATGGAAAGAGTGGGTTTGTATTTGATATCTTCGGTTGTGTTGTTGCTGAAAAACTCAACGATAAAGGGGGCAGATTGATACGTGAGTAAAATGCCGTAATTCAGAGAATCTGTGGTGCTGTCTATCCACGATTGAACAGTGGCAGTAGGAAGGTGGAAAGAAAGAGCCATTGTGTC
>CAZPNF010000039.1:0-911 GCA_964587715.1 uncultured bacterium
GGAATAGAAAAAGCTGTCGAAAGGCTCGAGAAATCAGGAGCTCTTATAAAAAAGGTTTCTTTTCCCCACGCTGACTACAGTATCGCGAGTTATTATATTATTGCCACGGCAGAAGCTTCTTCAAATCTTGCCAGATATGATGGCGTTCGATACGGCTTGCGGACAGAAGATCCACCTGACCTCCTTTCTATGTATACAAGAACCCGGAGTGAAGGATTTGGTGATGAGGTCAAGCGGAGGATTATGCTTGGAACGTATGTTCTCTCTGCCGGGTACTACGATGCGTACTATCTCAAAGCACAGAAAGTTAGAACACTCATCAGAAAAGACTACGAAGAGGCATTTAAAACCTGTGACTTTATTGTAGGGCCGACCACACCGACAACAGCATTCAAGTTAGGAGAAAAACTTGACGATCCCCTGAGCATGTATCTTTCCGACATTTACACAGTCTCAGCTCCCTTAGCAGGACTTCCTGCTATTTCTGTCCCTGCAGGAAAAGACTCCAGAGGACTGCCTATTGGTTTACAGATTACTGGTAAACCTTTCAGTGAGGGAGAGCTTCTGGGTATTACCAACTGGATTGAGAAGGAACTGACAATAAAATGATTCTGCCATTGCGAAGAGACCTGCCTTAGTGCTGGTTCAAGTTTGTAACTTGAACCGTAGTGTTTGGAAACAAATGGTTCAGATTACAAATCTGAACCAGCAAAGTCTTATATATAAAGTCGGGAGACGATGAAGTAATTTCTTCTTCAAGCTAAGATGGAGGTGCTTATGGAACTAAAAACTGTTTCTATAGAAAAGCCCGGGGAGATGAACTTTATCCTCGGGCAATCTCATTTTATCAAGACAGTTGAAGATGAACACGAAGCATTATTGCAAAAAGTACCTAGAATCAAATACTGGAA
>CAZPNF010000039.1:921-9051 GCA_964587715.1 uncultured bacterium
GGGTTGGCTTTCTGTGAATCTTCGGGTCCTCGTCTGGTCAGGTATACTGGAACAGATGAAGAATTGATCGAGCTGGCAAAGAAAAATGCTCTGAACATAGCGGCTGGTCACAGTTTTATTATCTTTCTCGGTAATGCTTTTCCTGTTAATGTTTTACCCGTTCTGAGGAATGTTCCTGAGGTCTGTCAAATTTTCTGTGCTACAGCAAATTCAGTTGATGTCATCATTGCAGAGACTGAGCAGGGAAGGGGGATTCTTGGAGTGATCGACGGAGAAAGTCCTGTCGGTGTAGAAGAAGAGAGTGATATTCGTAAACGCAAGGAGTTTCTTCGGGCCATTGGATACAAGCTGGCTTAGGATGAGAGATGAGCATTAACCTGATTAAATTCATGAACCGCGGAGAGCGCAGAGGCTACAAAATGTTTTCCTGTCTTGCATGGGTAGATGAGAGCCCTCGCTCCCATCTGGTTAAACCGTAGTGTTTGGAAACAAATGGTTCAGATTACAAATCTGAACCAGCAAATTACATAGATGATTGCAATCTGCAACTACGAAAGGAGTTTAAGATGAGACGAACATTTTCTTCAATCATTACTGTCATGATCATTGGTCTTTTTCTCACCCCAATTTTAATGGCACAGAATGACAACGGTGGTATCACAAAATCGATGTTAGAAAAAATCCAGTCAAAATTCAAGATGTCCAAATCTTCGCCAGCAATCTTGAATGCAGTTACAAGCAATGATATCAGAAAGCTTGCTTTGAATCGGGAAAATCTGGGACGGATCGATACTTATTTTGCTCACAAAATTGAGGTAAAAGGGATTACAAACCAGAAATCATCTGGACGGTGCTGGCTTTTTACTGGCCTGAATGTTCTCCGCTCAAAAGTAATCAAGAAATACAATCTGAAGAAATTTGAATTCTCTCAGGATTACTGTTTTTTCTGGGATCAATTGGAAAAGGCAAATCTCTTTCTCGAAGGAATTATTGAAACAAGAGATCTCAAAATGAAGGATCGTAAAGTCGAATGGTTATTCAGACATCCAATCAGTGACGGTGGTGTGTGGAACATGGTGGTAGATATGGTGGAAAAGTATGGACTCGTACCATCTGAAGCAATGCCAGAATCATACAACAGCAATAATACAAGAACGATGAACAGATTGCTCCAGAGGAAACTTCGTGAAGATGGTTTGATTCTCCGAAGGATGTACAGGGAAAAGAGAAATCTTTATGATCTCCGCAGGGCAAAAAGCAAAATGCTTGCGGAGATTTATCGGATGCTGGTTATCAATCTTGGTGAACCTCCGAAGGAGTTTACATGGCGGTACGAGGATAAGGACGGGAAGTTGAGCAAGCCCAGGAAGTTCACACCTGTGGGGTTTTATCATGAAGTTCTGGATATCGACCTTCACGATTATGTCATGCTGATGAATGATCCTACAAGGGAATATTATAAGCTCTATGAAATTGAGTACGATAGAGATATGTATGATAAACCCAACTGGACTTTTGTTAATCTTCCAACAGAAAAGCTCAAGGAGTTTGCCAGAAGATCTATTCTCAATGACGAATCCATGTACTTTTCCTGTGATGTTGGCAAGCAGCTAAATCGTCAGGACGGCATCCTCAGTGTTAAGAATTACGATTACGAATCAATTTATGGGATAAAGTTCGGCATGGATAAAAAAGATCGTATCCTTACATTTGACAGCGGCTCTTCCCACGGGATGGCACTTGTTGGAGTGGATACGTCTGCAAATGGTGTTCCCACTAAGTGGCTTTTAGAAAACAGTTGGGGGAAAAGTGCAGGGTATAATGGTTATCTTGTTATGACAGACAAATGGTTTGATGAATATATGTTCAGGCTGGTTGTCCGTAAAAAGTTTGTATCCCCTGATGTGCTTGCTGTTCTGCGTCAGAAGCCGATCATGCTTAAGCCGTGGGATCCTATGTTTTTGCCCTTTGAGGATGATTGATCTGAATTCAGATTGCTGCAGAGATTAGCGGAGTGGTCTCTGCAGCAATTGGTCCACAGATAGTTCTTTAATAAATTTGGGTTTGCCAGTAAATGAAAACTCCTCAAGAAATTCTTGAATTGGTCGAACGGTTTGAACGAAATCGTGAAGCCTATCAATCCGGTCAATATAATGAGACGCAGGTTAGGGAGGAATTTATCAATCCCTTTTTCGGGGCTCTTGGTTGGGACGTACACAATAAGAAGGGGTATGCCGAAGCATACAAGGATGTCATTCACGAAGATGCTATCAGAGTTGGCGGAGCCACTAAGGCTCCGGATTACTGTTTTCGCATAGGTGGAGCCCGAAAGTTTTTTCTTGAAGCGAAGAAGCCTTCTATTGACCTGAAGCACGATATCCATCCTGCTTTCCAGCTCCGACGTTACGCATGGTCTGCCAAACTCCCACTGAGTATTCTAACCGATTTTGAAGAGTTTGCTGTTTACGACTGTCGCATAAAACCTGTAAAGATGGACAAGGCTTCCACAGCTCGTACCCTCTACCTTACATACGCCGACTATGCTCAACACTGGGGCGAGATCGCTTCTGTTTTTTCCAGGGATGCAGTGCTCAAAGGTTCTTTCGATAAGTATGTTGAGTCAACCCGACTCAAAAAAGGTACTGCCGAAGTTGATAGGGCTTTTCTAAAGGAAATTGAATTCTGGCGTGATAGACTTGCCCGAAATATCGCTCTGAGAAATACTCGCTTAACTAATAGGGAACTCAACTTTGCTGTTCAGCGCACCATAGATCGCCTCATCTTCCTCCGCATCTGTGAAGACCGCGGCATCGAAGAATACGGCCGTCTCAGAATGCTGTTGAACGGAGTTCGTGTTTATGCACGGCTCTGTGAAACCTTCCATCAGGCTGATAAGAGGTACAACTCGGGATTGTTTCATTTCAAAAAAGAAAAGGATCGCGATGATCCGTCAGATGATCTTACTCTGGGTTTGACCATTGATGATGGTGTGCTGAAAGAGATTATTAGAAATCTTTACTATCCTGATAGTCCTTACGAGTTTTCTGTTCTACCTGCCAATATTCTTGGACAGGTATATGAGCAGTTTCTTGGCAAAGTTATTCGCCTTACTCCTGCTCATCGTGCCGTGGTCGAGGATAAGCCGGAAGTCAAGAAAGCGGGTGGGGTTTATTATACCCCTACGTACATTGTGGATTATATCGTCAAAAATACCGTTGGCAAACTGTTGGATGGGGAAACGCCTAAACAGATAGGGGCGAACGGCCGTTCGCCCCTACGAATCCTTGATCCTGCGTGCGGTTCGGGTTCATTCCTGCTTGGTGCGTACCAGCTCTTGCTTGACTGGCACCGCGACTGGTACGTGGCTGATAGGGCTGAAAAGTGGGCGACCAAACGGGTTCCGCGGTTGTACCAGGCTCAGGGCGGTGATTGGCGTCTCACGACTTCCGAGCGCAAACGCATTTTGCTCAACAATATCTACGGTGTGGACATTGACCCTCAAGCAGTGGAGGTGACCAAGCTGTCGCTTCTTCTCAAAGTGTTAGAGAGTGAAAACGAACAGACATTGTCACGGCAGCTCAAACTGCTCCATGAGCGTGCACTTCCTGATCTTGGCAGCAACATCAAGTGCGGGAATTCCCTTATCGGACCGGATTTTTATGAAAATCAGCAGATGAGTTTGATGGATGAAGAAGAACGCTACCGGATTAATGTCTTCGACTGGGAAACAGAGTTTCCAGAAATCATGCAATCCGGAGGATTCGATGCGGTGATTGGGAACCCGCCGTGGATTTCACTTACTGGAAAGTTTGGTACTAAGCTTTATCCCAAGTTCTATATTGAGTATATAATCCGTAAGTTTGCCGGTAATACATATATGCCAAATATGTACGAATACTTTGTGGCACAAGGGCTTAATCTATTAGCAATTGGTGGTTACTTCGGATATATTGTGCCTGATCGGTTGGGATTCAACTCTCAGTTTGTGAGGCTTCGCAGGCGAATATTGGATCAGACACAGATTGTTTCACTGGTTTATAGGGTTCCATTCCCTGGAGTTACTGCAGATACATTGATGTTTATTTTGCATCGAAGCGCGACTGTAGATCCAAAATCACTTGTTGAGATCGGAGAGTATAAGCGCTCGCTTTTAGAAATCCCCCAAATAGAGTTTGAAAAAGACTCAACTTTCTCGTTTCAATATTATGACAGTATTGATGCAATGAATCTGATAAAGAAATTAGAGCATTCACCAGAACTGATTACTTTGAGTAGCATTTATGATTCAACATCTGGCTTTGGTGGCAAGTCGGAGTTTATTACCTCCACCAAAATAAGCTCTACTCAGATTAAAACCATTAAGGGAGATAGTATCGGCCGTTATTCCTTTAACAAATATTACTGGTTTGATTTCAAGAAGGAGAATATTACTGGTCGTACTACTGATACAACCAAGTTGGGAGCAAAACCAAAAATTCTCTTGCGGAAGACTGGAAACCGTATACTGGCTATGTTTGATGAATCGGGTATTTTCCCTGAGCAATCCCTGTATTTTCTATTTAACAATCGGAGTGTTTTAGACTTTAAGTATCTGCTTGGGGTTTTGAACTCATCTCTCGTAACCTTCTACTATCGCAACAGGTTAATTACAAATAGGAGAAGCATAGCTCAACTTAAGAAGGTTCATCTTGATACAATCCCCATTCGCACGATCAATTTCTCAGATAAGAAGGACAAAGCCCGGCATGATCGGATGGTGCAACTGGTTGAGCGGATGTTGACGCTGCACAAGCAGTTGGCAGTGGCAAAGACAACCCACGATACGACTGTTCTCCATCGTCAGATTGATACAACGGACCGGCAGATCGACCGGTTGGTGTATGAGTTGTACGGTCTCACGGAGGAGGAGATCAAGATTGTGGAGGAATCGGTATCGTAAAACATGAAATACGATCCTGAAAAACATCATCGTAGATCTATTCGGCTGAAAGGATACGATTATTCCCAACCCGGTGTGTATTTTGTAACAATTTGCACCCAATACCGAGAATGTTTGTTCGGTGTTGTTGAAAATGGCCACATGGTGTTGAATGATGCGGGTAAAATGATTGAAAAATGGATTGGTGCATTGAAATCCAAATTTCCAGACATCAAATGTGAACCATTTGTCACCATGCCTAATCACGTTCATTTTAACATTCATAATGTAGGGGCAAACCTATGTGTCTGCCCTAAAAATAATGGCGAACACACGGGTTCGCCCCTACCGCGTGTCGTGCAATGGTTTAAAACCATGACAACAAATGAATACATCCGCGGTATCAAACAAAACCATTTCCCTGAATTTCCCGGTAAATTATGGCAACGCAATTATTATGAACATATCATCCGAGACGATGATGAATTGAATCGGATTCGTGAATACATTATCAATAATCCATTAAAATGGGAAATGGACAGAAATCATCCGGATAATATAATAACATGATCCAACGCCAGATTGATGCGACAGATAATCAGATCGACCGGTTAGTGTATGAGTTGTACGGACTCACGGAGGAGGAAATCAAAATAGTGCTGGTTCAAGTTTGTAACTTGAACCGTAGTGTTCGGAAACAAATGGTTCAGATTACAAATCTGAACCAGCAAATTACATAGATGATTGCAATGTGTATGTTCGGGTTCCAGACTTTTCGGATTCCGGATTGCTACAGAGATTAGCGAAAGTGGTCTCTGTAGCAACTGTTTGTTTAAAATAAAGTATGAAAGGAATGTTATATGAAAATTCGAGTTCTCTGTTTGATCCTTGGTTTACTTGTACCTCAACTTCTATTCGGAACAGATAATAAACCGACAATGACAGCTCTCTACATTAAATCGCCCATCAAGTTCGATGGAAATCTCGATGAGCCAGTCTGGAAGTCAGCTCAGCCAGCAACCAACTTTAAACAGAGGGAACCCGATAACGGTGCTCCAGCCACTGAGCGGACAGAGATCAGGATTCTTTACGATCAAAACAATTTATACATTGGCGTTTTGTGTTTTGATTCCCAGCCGGATAAGATCATTGCCAATTCACTTGTCAGAGACAGCGATCTTCGGGGGGACGACAAACTGACAATTGTGATCGATACCTATCTGGACCATCGGACCGGATTTGTCTTTGCCACCAACCCGAATGGTGCCCGCTTGGATGCTTACCAGTATGCCCCGGAGCGAAGACCAAACTCAAACTGGAACGGCGTGTGGGATGTTCGGGCAAAAATTACTCCCGGGGGATGGCAGGCAGAGATTATCATTTCGTTCAAGACTCTACGTTTTGCGAATTTGTCTGAGCAAACATGGGGGATAAATTTTCAGCGTATAATTCAGCGGAAGAACGAAGAAGACCTCTGGTCGGGCTATGGTTATAATGAAGGGATCGCTTATTTCTCATCTGCTGGGAAATTACATGGTTTGATCAATGTAAGACGCGGTCATCAAATTGAATTTTTCCCCTACGCAAAGTTTGGTATTCAAAAAGAAGATTCAGGGAATCCTGCTCAGAGCATTCTTAAAAAGACAGGATTCAATATAAAATATGGTGTTACACCTACATTGACGGCAGATCTTACAGTGAACACTGATTTTGCTCAGGTAGAAGCAGATCAGGGACGCATTAACCTTACAAGATTTGATCTTTATTATCCGGAAAAAAGGGAATTCTTTCTTGAGGGGGCGGATATTTTTCGGTTTGGCGGGAGCTTTTCCCAGGTTTTTTATAGCCGCCGTATCGGACTCTCAGAAGAAGAGGGGGAGCAAATTCCAATTCTCGGTGGAGCACGTCTCACTGGCCGTGTCGGGAAATATTCCCTTGGGCTCCTCAATGTAGAGACAGATGCCAAAGGTGAAACACCAGGGGCCAATTTCCTTGTCGCTCGATTTCAGCGAGACATTCTTCGTCAATCGAAGATTGGTATCATCGCTACCCAAAAGTATATCCCGAAGAGTGGGTATGTTAACCGAACGTTTGGCAGTGATTTCAATTTGTATTTCAATAATTTTTTGGGCGATAAAAACCTTTCCTTTAGTGGGTTCCTTGCCGGTACAGAGACACCAGGCTTAAAGGGGAATAATTTTTCAGGACAATTTTCCATAGATTATCCAAATGATCTTATTGATAGCTTCTGGTATATTTCTGAGACTCAAACAAATTTTAATCCTGAGGTAGGTTTTATTCAGCGAACAGGTGTCAAAGAGACAGGTGGTGCTTTTAGAATTACTCCCAGACCAGGAATATTGGGTATACGCAAGCTGGTTTTTAAACCGCTTGACTTCGATTACACAACTAATATGGCAGGTCAGGTAGAATCAATCGGTTATGAATTCCGTCCGCTGGGATTTGAAACCCAGAGTGGTGAATCATTTGAATTTAATATCCAGAGGACATTTGAACGACTGTATGAAGATTTTAATATTTACGATAATTATGTTATTCCAGTAGGTTCCTACTGGTTCGTTCATAAAGAGATTCAACTGGAGACAAACCAACGCCGAACTTTCTCTGGTGGATTTTCCCTCAATTGGGGAGATTTTTACAATGGAAAGCGCACGGTTTTTTCTATGAGGAGCCTTTTAAAGTTCAATACTCACTTTTCTGTAAGTTTAGATTTTGTTAATAATGATATTAGATTAAAAGATGGAAGTTTTCAGACACAGGAATGGGGAAGTCGGATTGGTTATGCGTTCTCAACGCGTTTAGATACCCGTGCCTTCTTGCAGTGGAACAATGAAGATCATGAGTTAAATCTTAATTTCAGACTTCACTGGATTCCCAGTCTGGGCAGCCATTTTTATTTAGTTTATAACCATCTTGTAAATACTGAGAATCGCAGCTTTGAGACAGTAGACAGTGTGTTCATCCTGAAAATGAATTATCTATTTCGATGGTGATTTTTCCAGTATGGCTTGAATCTGTCCCAGTATTTCTTTTGGTGAATTTATGCCTTTTACTCTGTAGTAGTTAGCTCCTAATTCGAGGGCCTTTTTGATTTTCTCGTGCTCTCCCATGATTGAGAAGACAATAATCGGTATGTCTTTTGTTGTTTTGTCTGCACGGACTTTTTCAAGAACTTCGTATCCGCTAAGCCC
>CAZPNF010000039.1:9061-9926 GCA_964587715.1 uncultured bacterium
AGAATTAAATCTGGTTTTTTTTCAATGGCAAGCTCAAGACCTTTTTCACCATTTTGAGCTGCCAAAACTTCGTAGCCATCGTTTTCAAGAACTCCCCGATATATGAGCTGAAATCCTGCTTCATCCTCTATTATCAGAACTGTACCTTTATGAGTTTTGTTCATCTTTGCCTCCCTTGGCGGCCAATGGAATTTCACAAACGAAAGTGGACCCCTTATTGACTTGTGAAGTAACTGAGATGTCTCCATTCTGTAATGCCATAAACTTTTTTGCGATATACAATCCAAGTCCAGCTCCCCCTCTGGCAGTAGGAGGTCCTCTGAAAATTTGTTCTTTTTTAAGAAGTTTGTTAAGAATGTCCCTGGGGATTCCTATACCTGTGTCGGTTACTTCAACGATACCAAATTTTTTATTTTTCCCTGCCACTATTTTGATACTGCCTTTATCGGTAAATTTTACTGCATTATCAACTATATTACTTATGCTTTCAACTGTTTTGTCTTCGTCTGCCATGACAAGAATTTTTTCGTCCGGAACATCAAGTTTTAACTGCAGTCCCTTTTTGGTGATGAACTCTCTGTATTCTTTTAGTACGGCGTCTATAATATTTTTTAGATCAATTTTCTTAATGTCAACAGAGATTACTCCTCGTTCAATTCTTGATACATTAAGTAGATCAGAAATTAAACGGTAATTTTTTCCACTGACTTCTTTCATTACCTCAAGATATTTTCTCTGTTTTGCTGTTAGTTTACCTGTAAGTCCATCCAACATGTTGTCTATACATCCAATAATTTCTACGGCTGGTGTTCTTAGCTGATGTGAAACAAGCGAGACGAAATCGCTTTTCATCTGTTCGATTTTC
>CAZPNF010000040.1:0-9919 GCA_964587715.1 uncultured bacterium
TACAAAAAAACAATGACTTAGCCCTACTAATGGTATAGTAACTGTTAAAGAAAAGGCAAAGTCTTTACCTTCCGCGGGACTAATTATAGTGGCATGGTTAATCGGTGGATTGCTGACTCTGGCCGGAGCGCTGGTTTATTATTATTGGAAAAGAAAGGGATAATAATTATGAAAAAACTATTATCAATGTTACTCATAGTGGCTTTTTCTTTTGGCGCTGGTTATTCTCAGGAAGAGATACCGAACCTCGATAATGTACGGATTGTAACAACCCATGTAGCCGGAAATATTTACATGCTTGAAGCAACGGGGGACGTCGCCGGTAACATCGGTGTTTCAGCAGGGCCCGATGGCATATTGCTGATTGACACGCAATTTGCTCAACTTGTGGAACTTATTAAGGCCGCTTTGAAAAAAATCAGCACCAAAGATATTAAATTTATAATCAATACACATCATCATACCGATCATTCCCATGGGAATACGGCTTTAGGGAAATCTGCCACGATTATTGCTCATAACAAAACACGCGAACGTCTTTTACGCCTATCAAAAGACAGTCAGCCTGTCATCACATTTGACAAACAAATTTCAATTCATTTTAATGACGAAGAGATCAAAATTATTCATTACCCGCATGGCCATACTGATAATGATGTGGTGGTCTTTTTTACGAAATCCAATGTCGTTCATTTAGGCGATCTCTGGAATTCCGGTATATCGAGTTTCCCATTTGTTGATCTTGATGCTGGTGGGAGTGCTATGGGGATGTTGGAAAATGTAGAAAAATTAATTCAGATTATTCCTGAAGATGCAAAAATAATTCCGGGACATTATGCGCTCTCAGACCTCGAAGGTTTAAAATCCACAAGAGATATGCTGGTTGAAACCATTGGTCTGGTACAGCAAAAAAAGTCCATGGGGATGAAACTGGAACAAATCAAAAAAGAAGGGCTTCCTGCAAAATACGATTCATGGGGCACTGCCTATACAAACGCCGAGACATGGATTGAGAATGTCTATCGTGGCATTTCAGAAGTGGGAACTACTTCGGGTAACGCTGTCGATGACACAAATAACGAATGGTCTCAATTTGCCGTATCATTTGCTTCGTCTGTTCGAGATGTACCGACATCGGGTAGATTGCTGCTCCTGTTGTCACGGGACGAAGAATTCATTACCGATGTCAATGCCAATGGAACGCCGGTGTTCGGCATCAATGTTGATGATATGAAGCCGGACGAGCAGGCAATTATCGATGACACAGCACTCGGCAATCCTGTTCGAAGCTTAAAGCAAATTCCTGCTGGGGATTATTATGTAAAAGCCTGTTTAAATGTGTATACCACATTTCACCGCTCCGATGGTCACATCGTAAAATTGCATATGGATCAGGGTGAAGGTCAGAATTGGCGCTATTCACCGGGCAATTTATTCAGTAATATCCAAAAAATTTATTTCGATCCTGATAAAGGCACAACTATTTCGATTATTATGAACCAGAAAATCCCTCCAGTACCTGAGCCTCGAGACACGGAATGGGTTAAGAATATCAAGATCAAGAGCGAATTGGTTTCCAAATTTTGGGGTCGTCCGATGACTATTGGCGCAAGGATACTTCTTCCAAAAGGATTCCATGAACATCCTGAGGCGCGATACCCTGTCGTATATCAACATGACCATTTTTCAACAAGAAATCCGGGCGGTTTTCGAGCTCCGGAAGGAGACAAGAAAGGCAATGCTTTTTATCAAGCCTGGACCTCGGATGATTTTCCCAGAATGCTATTGGTCACTTTTCAGCATGCAACGCCGTATTACGATGATTCGTATGCGATCAACTCGGAAAATGGTGGGCCGTATGGCGATGCATTTATTCAGGAAGTTATCCCAATGGTTGAGGAAAAATTTCGTGCCATTGGCAAGCCGTATTCTCGTGTACTTACCGGCGGCTCAACGGGTGGTTGGATATCGCTTGCTCAACTGATCTGGTATCCTGATTTTTATGGCGGTACATGGACGTTTTTCCCGGATCAGATTGATTTTCATTATTACGAACTGGTCAATCTCTATGAACCGAAAAACGCTTATTATATCGAGCATGAATGGACGAAAGTGGCAATACCGGCGAGCCGGCAAACCGATGGAATGCCTCGTTTCAGGATGGACCAGGAAAATTGGAAAGAAGAGGTTGAAGGTACAAGGTATCGTTCAGGCGGGCAGTGGGCGGTCTGGAATGCTGTTTTTGCGCCGGTTGCTGAAGATGGGTATCCGAAACCTGTCTGGGACCCCTGGACCGGCGTCATTGACCCCGAAGTTGCTCAATGGGCCATAGAACATTATGATATCACTTATTATCTGAAAAAAAACTGGGAAACTGTCGGACCCAAATTAGTTGGAAAAATCAACATATTCTGCGGCAGGATGGATAACTGGTGGATCGAACAGGCGGTGTATCTCTTCGAGGAGTTTTTGGCTTCTACAAAGTATCCTCATTACTCAGGTAGATTTGAATATGGTGTTGTTGGCGGACATGGTTGGAATCCATGGCGTGAAAAGGGAGACGTTGGAGGAATGTATAGAGAAATGGGAGAACATATTAAAAGAATGGCTCCTTCAGGAGAAAATACGGTTCTGTGGCATTATTAATCCTAAGATATAGCACAATCGTATGATATGGATTTATAGAAAGGATTTTTTAAATGTCGAATGAATCTCGCTTGCACAACATTGATTTCAAAAAAGAAGTCGTGGCTGCGGAAGATAGAATAAGAGCAGTGGTCAGGGAAACGCCTCTCGAATATTCATACGCTCTCAGTAAACTTGGCGATTGTCAGGTCTATCTTAAACTTGAAAATTTACAGATAACAGGCTCATTTAAGCTTCGCGGAGCGGCTAATTTCGTTCTCAATCTCTCTAAAAAAGATCTGGATAAAGGTGTGGTGACTGTTTCTAGTGGCAATCACGCAGCAGCATTGTTGTATTTACGCAATCAATTTAAATTTAAAGGAACGATCTATTTGCCTGAAAATGCTTCCGCAGCAAAAATTAACGCCTTACGAGACTATAGAGCTGATTTAAAGTTCTATGGAACAGATGTTGGTGAAACAGAATTTTATGCCAGGGAAATGGCAAAAAAAACCCATCAAACATTTATCCCTCCTTATAACCACATTAAAATTATTGCCGGGCAGGCAACCGTCGCTATGGAAATAAAAAAACAACTTAAGGATGTTGATGCGGTGTTCGCACCGATTGGGGGAGGAGGATTAATATCCGGGATAGCCGGTTATTTAAAATCAGAAGATGAAACTATTGAAATCATCGGATGCTTACCGCAAAACTCTCCTGTAATGTATGAATCCGTAAAAGCTGGCAGAATCATTGAAATGGAATCCAAACCTACCCTTTCAGATGGAACCGCAGGCGGCATTGAAAAAGGCTCCCTTACATTTGAATACTGTAAACGATATGTGGATGATTATGTGCTGGTTTCGGAGGATGAAATTAATGAAGGAATTTTATGGATGTTGAATAATCATTTCACCCTTATCGAAGGAGCGGCTGCGCTTTCCATTGCCTCATTTATGAAAGTACGGCAAAGATATAACAATAAAAATGTAGTGCTTCTAATTACAGGAAAGAAAATAAGCTTAAATACATTAAAGAAGGTTCTTTGCAACGGTGGATTGAAAAAATAATAAATTCAAGGAAAGGAGATATTAAACATGAAGATTGAAACATGTTTCGGACTTTTTACTGAATCTTGCAAGAAAGGCAATCAAGTCAAAGATAAGCATCGGAACAGTCGATTACAGGCAGGTATAGTTACCTTCATCATGCTGCTATTTTTTCTGACAATGAATGTCAACGCACAGGTGAAGCATTCTATTATGCCTGATGAGATCATTCGGATTGTGAGGATCGGAGATGTGCTGATGACGTCCGATGGGACAAAAGTCTTTTATTCCGAAGCGCACCTGGAATGGGATAAAAATAAATACAAAAAAACCTGTTATATGATCCCATCCACAGGAGGAACTCCACAACAATTTATTGGAAAAGAAGGCGGGGAGGACTTTCAATTCTCTCCCAACGGGAAAACCCTTTCTCTTTTAAGGGAAGTCGATAAAGATGTGCAGCTTTTCCTTTTGCCCGTAACATGCGGTGAAGCGCTCCAGTGCACCAGACATAAGGGAGGAATTGAGGAATACAAATGGAGCAAAGATAGTAAATTTATATTTTTTACTGCAAAGGACACGATGAGTGAGAAACAGCAAAAGGAATGGGAAAAAGGCGCGGATGCCTATTATGTTGATGAGGGCCCGAACGGGAAACTTGCCGGACAATGGCGTAATCTTTATATGTTTGACATCGCATCAAAGAAAGAGACCCGCCTGACAAAGGAGAAATTTATTCTGCAAGAATTTGATGTCTCTCCAGATGGCAAATATGTGGCTCTCGCCGCCCGACCCAATAACCGGCAAAATTATCCACACCTTTCAGAGCTGTATTTGTATGACCTTGATAAAAATAGTTTGAAACGTTTGACCGACAACAGGGCGCCGGAAGGAAACCTGAAGTGGTCACCTGACGGCAAGGTTTTTCTCTATCGTGCACCTGATGACAAAGAATATGACCTGCGCAATGGATACTTCTGGATCATGAATCCGATAACCGGTAAAACCAGGAAATTGGCTGCACAAAATCAGGGTGAAGTTGACCATGTTATTTGGATGCCTGACAGCAAAAGTCTTCTTTTTAATGAAGTTCACGGCACGAATGTCAATCTCTATCGCCTTGACATAGAGAAAGATACGATGGCACCGCTTACAAACAAAACCGGCACTTTACACGCTCTATCTTTTTCGGAGGATCGTAAAAAGATGGTCTATTCATTTTCAGACTTCAACACCCCCGCGGATATTTATGTTTCTGATGTAACGGCCCAGAACGAGGTTCGGCTAACCTGTGGAAATCCATGGATCGAGAAAGAGATTCTACTTGGCAAAGGCGAAGTGCTGCGCTGGAAGAGCTCTGATGGAACGGAAATTGAGGGTGTACCCCTTCAAGCAATGGAAAAAGCAGTTGAAACATTGGTGAATTTAGCCCAGATCTGGGCAGAGAGAAGTCTCGATTACTAAAATTAGGCGTTGTTGCAAAGTTGAGGTACACCAAAAAAATAATACTTGACTTTTACTAAAAAAATTCGGATTTTTCATTATCGAATATCTTTTAATAAAGATAGGAGAAATCCGATGAGTAAGATAGAAGTTAACCTCACCCTGAGATTTAATATACCAGATGAGGATTTAAATGTCAATGGTTTATTATTTGGTCTTAAAGCTGTGTCTGAGATGATGAATAGAAACCTTTTTATAGATACCAGCAGCGATTTTAGCTTTTTTAAATGCGATCTGAATGCTTGAGATAGGAATAGGTTGATCATTGGTGGATATTTTGTTGTGAGGACCTCTACCTGGAGCAGGAAAGACCCAGACAGGATTACGATGTGTTTTCCAGAATGTCCTGAGGATCTGTAGAGTGCGCTGCGGGAGGGGGGGGATGTAGCGATTCCTTCGACAAGCTCAGGACAAGCTCTTATTCCCTTTGCCTCGATGAATATGAACAAACATCCGGTCAGAGTCAATGTCCGATATCTTTACCCCGTGAGATAATAAAGTTCCAATTTGTGTATTATATTGAGATGTTTTGTTATCTCACGGGATAAAGATGTGTGGCCTCACCGATGCGGAGACCGAGAGAGTAGATGGTTTTGAGACAGGCTCTGTGATGTTTAAACTGAACGCGATTAAGAATATTCTGAACTTTTTGTCTGCTGAGTATGACTGGCAGTTTCTTCTCTTTTTCGGGCCGGACAAATTTGAGATTTGTCCAGTCCCGTTTCAGGGTCAGCATGTAGAAAAGCTTGATGCCGCAGAGCGCAATAGTACTTGCGGTTCTGGACCATTTTCTTATATTTTTGTTATAGAGGAAATACTAACGGAGTTCTTCATCATAAATATTTTCTGGTGTTTTTTGATAATGTTTTGTAAGTTGCCTTACAGCTCTGGTCTACATTTTTATGGTGGTATTGGGAATGTCTTTGAGGTGTAAATCTTCATTAAATCTTTGTAGAGTAGCTTGATCCCATGATTCGGGATCTTCTGAGAAACGTGTAAATAAGTCAGTCATCGTAGGCCTCTTTATTTATAGGCGAAGTTTTTTGTGTCAGGAAGTCTATGATGACCGGGGAAAAATGCAAGCTTAAAATAGATCTGCCCCGACCGAAGGATGGAGTTTAGTTTAACAGTTTCTTGAGACTTCAATGAGAATACATAAATCGCATAAGAATGCCTCTGAATTCGATTGTGTTAACAAAATCCGAAAGGGGGATGAGTGTGCGTTTCGAGATTTATTTAAGGCCTATTATCAAAGATTAGTCAATTATGCCCGTCGCTATGTTCATGACACGGATATTGCGGAAAATATTGTAGAGGATGTCTTTCTTAAGATTTGGAACGACCGAAAAAAATTGCACATCGCAATCAGTCTACAAGCCTATTTATTTAAAGCCGTTAGAAATCATTCACTGAACTACGTAAAGCGCCTCAAGCTGGAACATAAAATGATTTCCGATCTGGCTTATTCTCCAAATAGAATCGAAACTCCAGAAGAGCACTTCATCGAAAAAGAAATGCATCAGCAGATCCAACAAGCTATCTCAGAATTACCCGAACGTTCTCGGACTGTCTTCACCATGCATCGTTACGACAATTTAAAATATTCAGAGATTGCAGAAATCCTGGATATCTCTGTTGGGACCGTTGAGACACATATGGTTCGAGCTTTAAGGTCGCTTCGCGATCGTGTTTTTCACTTATTTTTTATCCTTATATAGGAATCAATACATTCTGTATTTCCTATCGGTTATAAAGCTTTTCCCCTCTTCAAATTCCTGAAAATATCTCCAAATTGACATTTTTTGTATAGGTAAGTAGTTTTAAAATTGTCTCAATAGAGAGAGAGGGGTGTTGCACTTGCAAGGTTCTCAATTATGCACGAGGGATAATATTGCGGTAGACATTATAGTGTTTAAACGCCGGTTATGCTCTTGGTTTCATCGTATTCGTGTAAAGGATTATTTAAAATTGAAGGGTACCATGAATTCTCAAGCTGAGTGGAAACTTATCTTAAAGTATTTATCGGATTCATTAACGCCGGAAGAAAAAAGAAGATTCAACGCCTGGTTGCAATCGGATTTTGAGAATCAGAAACTGCTTCACTTGATAGAAACCATCTGGTACAGCCCTGAAAAAGGACACAGTGTGTCAGATATTAAAACAGCATGGGAGAATCTGGCGAAAAAGAGTAGAATCTCTACTCCCTTTGAAAATCAACACTCGGATATTCGACCTCTGTCTCGTTCCTATGCGAGGAAAATACTTTTTGCCCGGTCCGCTAAGGCCACACGAATTCTACGCATTGCTGCTGTTCTACTGTTGGCCACATTCATCCATCTCTTCTATAAGGGAATAAGGCCGTCCTTTCAGGCAGAAGCCATGAATGAAATGGGTGAGATATCCGTAGACTACGGTAAAACAGCGGTTGTAACCTTGACCGACGGGACAAAAATTACCCTGGATGCTGGGAGTACACTCGCTTATCCTCAAGAGTTGATGGGAGACATCCGTCAAGTCTATCTCAGCGGAGAGGCTTTTTTTGAAGTGACTGCTAATCCACAAAAACCTTTTGTAATTCATGCCAATGAGGCTGTGATCAAAGTCCTTGGAACCCAATTTAATGTTAGCGCTTGGCCAAAATTGAGAGAGATCAGGGTGGCAGTTGCGGAAGGAAAGGTTGCGTTTCGCTCAAAAGATCATGATGAAAAGAAGGCCGTTATCGTTGAAAAAGGCGAATTGAGTATACTATGGAATAAGAAAGTGCTTACACAACCCGTTGATGTCGATGTGAAAAAATACCTGGCGTGGCTTGACAGAGAAATGATTCTTGACAATACGCCGTTGTATGAAGCGCTGGACCGGTTAAAACGTTGGTACAAACTTGAGTTTGAACTACCCAGTCCCGTTTACAATTCGGTCAGGATTTCCGGTACAATCCGGAAAGAACCTATCAATGATATCATCAAAATACTTTCTTTGGCAGTCAATTTAGAATTCAAGCGCATAGGGAATCGCATCATTTTTATGGAAAAGTCTTCATAGATAGCGTTCTTTTCAGGCCAGTTTTGAGAAAAATAGAACTGAACATCTTCAAATTGAACACATTTTATGACGGAAAATAATGAGGAGAGACCCAAAAATGGGAGGAAAAGCCTAGGGGATAACAAGACACTATTTCTATGGTTCTTAAGTAAAACAAGATGAAAGGGGTAAAAATTTCACGGAGGAAAGGTTATGAGGACAAAAAAGATTATTTCTCTCGCTCTAAGTGTTGTTCTTGTTTTGGCGTTCAGTGTTTCTGCAACCTCCCAGCAAGTAACAACAAAAAAAACGGCCTCACAGCGTCTATCAAATCCCATTTCAATGAAGTTGAAGAACGTGTCTCTTGCAAAAGCACTGCGGGAAATTGCGGATCAGGCAAACTCTGAACTTATCTTCAGCGAGACGTTCGTTCCTGTGGGCCGCATCGTTTCGGTGAATCTGAACAATGCAACGGTCGAGGAAGCCTTGGATCAGGTCCTGGATCAGACAGCGACCGATTATATGGTCACTAATTCAGGTCAGATTGTTCTTGTGCCAACGAGACATTCAGATAACTATTCATCCAGGGCTCAAGCAAGAAGGAAGATTTATATCAAAGGCGTTGTTCTGGACAAGGTGTCTGGAGAATCCTTGCCCGGCGCCAACGTGTTTATTAAAGGTACATCCGTGGGTGCGGCGGGCGATATCAACGGCAAATTCGCTTTCGAGTATGAGGTCAAGGAAGCGTTTACACTCGTCGTTCGATTTATGGGTTACAAGACCAAAGAAATTCGATTGTCTCCGGGCGACGATCTGAGCAATTTAAGAGTTGCACTGGATGAAGACGTGTTTCTTGGAGAGACTGTCGTTGTCACGGGTATTGCATCAAAAAGATCGAAAGATATTGCTGAAGTCGCTGTTGCACGTATAAAGGCGTCTGAATTAACTGAAGTTCAAAATTATCAGGAAATTTCACAATTGCTTTCTGCGAAGGTTTCCGGCGTCAGGATTGAAGCTTCGTCCGGAAATGTAGGAGGCGGAATTCGTTTTAACATGCGTTCCGGAGGCGGGCTGAATGGCGATGAGCAGCCTGTTATCTATATCGACGGAGTCCGGATGGATGCTGATGAGTATGAAGGAACCGGTGTGGGCGGCCAGGGTATTAGTCTACTGGCCGATATAAATCCAGAGGACATAGAGAATATTGATATTTTGAAGGGTCCGGCCGCCGCCGCATCCTACGGTACCAATGGTTCAAATGGTGTGGTCCTTATTACCACAAAAAGAGGACAGGTCTTAACCGGACGAGGCAAGAACGTTAAGATAAGCTACAAAATGTTGACCGGTGCAAACACACAAGCGTATAATTATTCGCCAGATCATTTTGTCAATGCATTCCGTATGGATGGGGTTCATCATACGGGACAAATATCCCAACACAGCTTGACTGCCTCAGGCGGATCGGATTTCTTTAAATATTATGTAGGGTTTGATAGACGGTACGAGGAAGGACTACTCGTCAATAATCATCTGGATAGAATAACAACGAGAGCCAATTTTGATGTCTATCCTACCGAAAACCTTTCTTTGAGCGCCAGTTCTAGTTATTCTCGGACCGAGAACAGAAGACCTGAGGGTGACAACAATACATATAGCTGGATTGGTCAAACCTATAAAGATAATCCGCCCTATCCGAGTATCGACAGTTTGTCCATAAC
>CAZPNF010000041.1:0-9908 GCA_964587715.1 uncultured bacterium
CAAAATATTCATGATTCTGTAGGTTACCTTCTGAATCATGAAAAATTGAATCAACAATTATTTCTCTGTTTCTAAAATTAAAAAAATATTTTAATCCCCCAATTAAAATTGTTCTGAAAAATCTATTGTAAATATTTGCATATTTCCCCTTTTCGCTTTCATCATCACCAAAGTACGAATAATTTATTTTATTTTTATCAAGTCCCAACATTTTGAAGTAAAAATTTTTCCTACCGCATTTTCCATCTTCAATAATTTCGTTCACCCAGGCCTTTGCAAGATCAACTTTTTCGCCATATCCTTTTTTGTTTAATTCTGAAAACTTTAATGCATGAAAATATGATATATTTTCTCTATGTCCATTCAATAAATTAAAAGCTGTTTGAATATTATATGTTGGAATAAAAACTACACACATGTAATTCCATCTATTATTTATGTTTTTTCTTTCATCAGCAAAAATGGTAATATTTTCGCTTATTATATTTTGTTTTTTCCCAAAGATGTCGATCATTGTTGCTTATATTCCTGGTTTTTATAGAGGGCTAACATATTAGTTTAGAAGCTCTCTATCCCACTCATTTTTTCCCAATATTAGGAAACTTTTGGGTTGGGTCCCATGGTCTATGTTTCCTAATATTCGGAAATTCTTTGTCATTGTTCACTATTCTATCAGTTAATCCTAAGGCCTGCACAGCCCTATACTTTATTTTCTGCATTACGGATGCCATCGCTCCAAAGCAACGGCGTCCGTATATCAGTGATATTTAAGAAATAACTAAATCAAGTAAATTATAATAAACAATTTCTTTAATGTCAAGGGAAAAAGCAGAGAAAAATTAAGCCAGTCGGCAATACAAAAAATCATTAGAGGCAGCAGGTTAGAGAACTTTAAAAAATGCTTTCTTCCTTTGGCGCAGAAACAATCAAAGCTAACTATGGGCTTACAATCGGTGATGTTCTTTTCCCCCAAAATAATACAAAACACTTGAAAATCTATAAATATCTTGGCGGGCTTTGCGGCTTTGCGTTAGAGATTTATTCTATGTATCACGCGAAGACGCCAAGAACGCAAAGAAAAGATAGAAATAGAGAAAATATCTTATATAAAAATCTTGGCGGGCTTTGCGGCTTTGCGTGATAATTTAGACCCACGTAAAGGGAGTTAACCCTATCTCCAGTATCCTCAGTGCACTTTCTTTTCCCTTCTCCCCCACTTCCATTACAGGCCCAACACAGGAAGGACATCCATTAATACAACCGCAGGAACGAATCAATTCCTTTGCAGCGTTTAAGAGCTCATCGTGGAGAGCAAAAATCTTTTCACTGTAGCCCACGCCCCCTGGCGTATGTTCGTAGATATAGACTGTAGGCTTCGATGAAAATGGGGACCTCAGCATTGGAATAGTCCTCAAGTCCTTGGGATCTGTCATCACCCACAGGGGTACAACATTTTCCAGCACATTTGCTACTGCTTTCAATCCATCACCTAAATCTGCTTGTGAAAGCGAGAGTTTCTCTTTTATACTTTCATCGAGCTCCCACCAGTAAGCTGATGTGTGCATGGTCATTTCTGGTAAATGGATTCTCCCAGCACCCACATTCTCGTGTGTTCCGAATTTGATTTTTTTATAAAGTGTTGCCAGAGTTGTAACACTTACCTCACCGTGTCCTTTTACTCCCCCTGATACAGGAGTAGATTCAAACACATCCAGCACACGGATATCCGTCTTGCTCTCCGCATCAGTATAATAATTTACGCTAACCTGTTTGACGTAGGCTTTACGCCTTTCCCGGTCAAGTTTATCCACATGATACTGGGTACCTTCGTGCATATAGATTGCCTCATCATGGACTAACAGGGAAGCACTGTATAAATCTACCTCTCCTATAACATGTTCCCCTTTTGTAGTATCAACAATTACTACATTTTCGGGAGAAGCCTGCCGCAGACTGATTTCTTCAGCAGGATATACTTCACTTGTCCAGTGGTACTGTTCCTCTACACTGTGCACAATTCCATGCTCTTCCAGATATTTGAGGAGTTCATCTGTAGCATCTACACCAAAACGTTCACCAGCATGAAAGGGAAGTTCAAAAGCTGCACACTTCAGATGGGAAAGCAAAATAATAAGATTATTGGGATCTATAATGCCCATCTCTGGAGGCTTGTGGAAAAAATACTCCGGATGATTGATGATATACTGATCCAGCGGACCGCTCGTTGCCACAAGAATAGCCGCTGAAACTGATTCTCTCCTGCCGGCTCTTCCTGCCTGCTGCCATGTTGATGCAATTGTGCCGGGATACCCAGCCATAATTGAGACGGACAGTTGTCCAATATCGATTCCAAGTTCCAGAGCATTTGTGGAGACTACTCCTTGAATTTCTCCTTCTCTAAGTCCCCTCTCGATTGTCCTTCGTTCACTGGGAAGATAACCCCCGCGATATCCCCGGATCAAACTGGGAGACTTCTTTAATGATTTCATCACTTCTCGAAGATAAGAAAGAAGGACCTCTACCCTGAGTCGGCTTCGAGCAAAGATGATTGTTTGAACACCAGCCGCCAGAAATTGTCTGGCAATAGAACGAACTTCTTTGATTGAAGATTTGCGAATGCCGAGTTCACGATTGACCACTGGAGGGTTGTAGAAAACAAAATGTTTTTCTCCCTGTGGAGCACCGTTTCTGTCAACCAGAAGAACTTCTTCTTCTACCAGTTTCTCAAAAAGCTCTCTTGGATTAGCAATTGTAGCAGAACACCCGATAAACTGAGGCGAAGCATTGTAAAAAGCACAAACACGTTTCAGTCTCCTGATAAGATTTGTCATGTGGCTTCCAAAAACTCCACGATAGGAATGAACCTCATCAATAACCACATATTTCAGATTCTCGAACAGTTTCACCCACTTTGTGTGGTGAGGCAAAATTCCCTGATGGAGCATATCAGGATTTGTAACAACTATGTGTCCAGCCATGCGGATAGCTTTACGAGCTGAAACAGGAGTGTCACCATCAAAAGTGTATGTTTTAACATCCACTCCCAGGATTTCTATTAATTCATGAAGCTCTGCCACCTGATCCTGTGACAGAGCTTTGGTCGGGAAAAGATACAGTGCACGGCTTTCAGGATTTTCCAGAATCGAATTGAGAACAGGCAGATTGTAACAGAGCGTTTTCCCTGAAGCAGTAGGGGTTACCACCACTACATGTTTTCCATTGAGAACAGCTTCTACAGCTTCTGACTGATGAATGTAGAGCTGTTTGATCCCCCGTTTTCCCAGAGCTTCTATTAACTTCGGAGAAATCCCATCAGGGTACTGTCCCCAGACCGGCTCTCTCGGAGGTATCTTCTCCCAATGGGTCACATTTGCCATGAACTCTTGAGAACCCTTGAGAAAATCTAAGACCTGGGCAAGATTCACAATACCTCTTTACAGTTATAACATTCCACTTGAAAAAGAACCAAATTTTTATTATTATATAGGGACAGAGTTCATAAAAACTTTTCTGTTACCCAAGGAGAAAGGAGTCAATAAATGAAACATCACAGCGCTGTTGAACAAATTGCATCCTTACTAATTATCACCGGGAGCCTCGTTATTCTCCCCCTGGCCACCTCAATCGCCCAGGATGAAACAACTATCCTCCTAAAGTATAAATTCAAAAAAGGCGATATTCTCAAATATAAAACAGAACAACATGACAGCACAGAAAGTAGTTCTGCTAATCAGATGATGCCCCGGCACATTACGATATGGTCTCTCAAAACACTTGTTGTTCAGGAAACACCACCCGGCAAACCCTACACAATTTCCATAAAAACCGATTCAACCTGGACAGACCAAGATCAACCACAGGGAGGAAACACCCGACAGCGGAGAGCCTTCAGAATGAACCGCGGTCCTCACGAAAGAACATATAAAATCACACCTTCGGGAAAACTAATCTCTCAAAATACCATTCTCCCTTCCTTCATAATCCCTCTATCAGAAAAACCAATCAAAGTTAACGAAACATGGGATTTTGAGAATACTATAGAGCAAACAGGAAGAAGAAAAGGAAAAACTACAATTAACGGACAGTGTCTCCTCTACGATATTAAGAAAGAAAAAAACAAAACCACTGCTCTCATTATCGTCAATGCTGAATTTAAGAGTGAAGGGGAATTTAAATCCCGCCGACAGCAGAATACAATTTCAGGTACATTTGCCAGTACAGGTACAAGCACGAATCTGGTTTACTTTGATGTTGATCTTGGTTATGTCACTGAGGTTGTCTCAGAAGAAAAGCGCGCATCAACAACCGAGTCAACCATGTTTTCACAAAATTCAAAATCAACATCAAAATCAACAGTTAAACTTGTTTCAAAATAGGTGAATTTTATCTCTGCTAATCCCTTCATTAGAAGGAACACTCTCCTTGAGACTTTTATCTATCTCTGAACATATCCGCGTTATTGTAAAGAGTTTGCTTCGTCTTGCCGACCTTACTGCTGGTTCAGATTTTCAATCTTAACCATACATTTTGCTTTTTACCGCTTATGAACAAAAATGAACGACTCCACAAAATACTTATGAATTCTCTTATCATTTGTTAGTTCCGGATGAAACGTCATCACCAGAATATGCTCGTTCCTTGCCATAACAATTTCTTCTCCGTGAAAACCCAGGGGTTGAGTTTTTGATCCTATAGAAGAAATTCTTGGGGCACGGATAAAAACCCCTTCAAAATCAGGCTTATTTTGAAATACTGGAATTTTAATTTTGTCTATGAACGAATCGACCTGCCTCCCATAACCGTTTCTTTCTACATCCATGTCGATGAGCCCAAGCGTTTCCATTGTGTCGTTTAATAAATGAGTGGACAGAGTAACAAGTCCGGCACATGTACCCATAATTCCGTGGCTTTCTGCAAATTTCTTAATGGACTCGAAAAGCCCTGTTTTCTTCAACATCTTCACAAAAGTTGTTGATTCTCCCCCAGGTATAATCAGACCATCGCAGCCATTGAGATCCTCTGGCCATCGGACAAGCCTTGATTCCACACCGATCTGCTTCAAACTTTGCTGGTGAAGTGCAAAATCTCCCTGAAGACCAAGGACGCCTACCACTATCCCCATTTACCAACCTCTCACCTGAAGCAATTCCTCTTCAGGAATTTCAGAAATATCCAGGCCCCGCATGGCCTCTTTCAATCCCTCAGATGCCTTTGCAACAATATCTGGATTATCGTAATGGGTCGTGGCTGTTACTATAGCCTTTGCTCGAGCTTCAGGGTCTTCGGACTTAAAAATACCCGATCCCACAAAAACTGACTCAGCCCCAAGCTGCATCATCAGAGAAGCATCGGCAGGTGTAGCAATTCCACCTGCAGCAAAATCTGGTACTGGAAGTTTCCCTTTTTTCTGAACATACTCAACCAACTCAACGGGTACGCCCATTTCCTTTGCCTTAATGACTAACTCCTCGTCCCCAAGGGTTGTAATTTCCCTTATCGCAGACATGACAACACGCATGTGCCGGACCGCTTCGATTATGTTGCCACTTCCTGCTTCTCCTTTAGTTCTAATCATTGCCGCACCTTCAGCAATTCTTCTCAGTGCTTCTCCCAATTCTCGACATCCACAGACAACAGGAACCTTAAACTGCCATTTATCAATGTGATAGCGATCATCTGCCGGAGTTAATACTTCGCTCTCATCTATAAAATCCACTCCTATGGCCTGAAGAACCTGAGCCTCTGCAAAATGTCCAATTCTGCACTTCGCCATAACAGGGATAGAAACTGTATTCATTATCTCTTTAATCATACCAGGATTGGACATTCTGGCTACTCCGCCCTGGGCACGTATGTCTGCGGGAATACGTTCCAGAGCCATCACTGCCACAGCACCAGCATCTTCGGCTATTTTAGCTTGCTCGGCTGTAGTTACATCCATAATAACACCGCCCTTGAGCATTTCAGCTAAGCCGACTTTCAATTTATATTCTTTGTCCATCTTAAACATCTTACACACCTCCTGATTATCATCTAAAATTTATTGCCAGATCTGGCTATTAATTTACAAAATTTTTAACGGTAAAACAATAATCTATGGACTTTAAATATAATAGGATTTACATAAAAATGCCACCTGTTTTTTCCGTGGTATCATGAGTATTTTAATGCGAAGCGAACTTCGTGGGAATTAAATCTGAAATAATCTCCAGCACATTCTGTTTAACCCAGCCTACCTTACCGTCGGCCAGAACGATTTCCACCCATCCATCAGATTTTTTATCAATTTGTACTTTTGTTCCCTCGTGAAGAGAAAAAACCTCCACACTTTCCTCCTTACTTGGCGCACTCATCACATTTACTTTCTGCACTAATATAATTCCGTAGATTTTCTTTTTCTCTTCGCTCAAGCGGCCAACAAGTGAAAATCCAAAAATCAGGAGTAAAATGCCCCAGAAAACAACCATTCGCAGAGCAACTAACCTTATTATTCTTTTTCTTGAAATAATCCTGAGGATAAGACTTCCCATGAAAATCAGGTATAAACCAACCACAACCCATATTAATACAGGTTTAAGCAGAATATAAAAGAAAGCATCCACTATCCTGAAAAAAATAAACTGCGGACGAGGGTTAATCTTATCCACCACTGACAGATTGGCCAGTTTAAGATTTGCCTTGAGATCTTCGTCGTCCGGAATCAATCTTTTTGCACGCTCATAGTAGAGAATAGCCCGACCAACATCATGAATTTTATAATAGCAATTCCCCATATTATAATAAAGTGAACCACTTTTATAGCCTATGTCCAGAATTTTCTTATAAGCATTAAGAGCTTCAAGGTACTTGCCTTCTTGATAAAATTTGTTGCCTTCTGCGAAGAGGTGTTCCTTTTCACCAGCAAAGGAATAACTTACATGAAAAAGAAGGAGGATAATAAAAACTCTATAAATCCCTCTAAGAATTGACCGGACCATAAAACCTACCCCATAATTAACATTATTTTGAGAGTACCTTTTCTAATTGCGTAATTGCTTGCTCAGCCTTTTTAAGCAACTCTCTCATTTCGCTTTCATCAGATTCAACAGGCGAGAACCGTTTGAGATCACATGTTTTCAAACATTCAAAATAGTTTTCAATAATCTCCTCTTTCACTCCCCTTTTTCTCAGCATATTTTGAACGTTCTCAGTAATCATACCGGCTTCAGCTATATTTAATCTGTCACCTATGTAGCCCATAAGCGCTTTGCCTATTTCTGCATAGAATTCTTTCTGGGTAGAAATACTGAGCAATAATCTGGCTCTGGAAAGACGTTTTCTCACAAAACGACTGGCCCGTCTGCCGCGAGCATAGGCTACATCTGCCTGAAGACGATCCAGATGGCGTCTATAGACCAGGGCACCGCTTAGAGAAAGCAGGGGGAAAATTATTATAATCCAGAAAACAAAACTATTGCTAACACCCGCTCCAATTCTCCGGAAAGAAGGACTTGCGGTCTTGATAAAACGAATATCCTGCCCTAAAAGTTTAACCTCCTCTTTGGAAAGGCCAGAAGGAGCAGCAACAAAATTCCTTTCTCCTCTAGCAACATTTATAACAATTTCATTTGTCCTCAGCGTTTTGTAGACCTTTGAAACGGGATCAAAAACAGACAACTCTACGGGCTTAATCCTCTGAGAACCCTGCACTCTGGGGACCAAGACACATTCAAAAATTTTACTCCCGGAGATTGTCATGTTTTCTCTGTTGATTTTCTCGGTAATCTTCGGCGGGTACTTTTCAAAATCAGCAGGGAAAACGACCTTGGGCTCAGGCAGAGTCCGGATGTTTCCCTCACCAGCAATTTTTACTTTAAAACTGATAGCCTCATTTGTCTTAACACTGGATTTATCTGCCCAGCTGCTTATTGTGAATCGTCCAACCACTCCTGAAAAATCTTTTGGCTTCCCCTGCTCAGGCAGCGGAAGCACTTTTATCTTAACTGGCTGTGATTGGATAATCTTACGCATGCTCCTTCCAAAAAAAGAATCATTAAAAAAACCATCAAAAATATCTCTGGATCCCTTTCTTACCTGAACTTCACATTCCACCACCATTGGATCAATTGTTTTAATTCCAGAAGTCATTGGGAAAAGTGCCATCTTCTTAATAGTGGCAACAATGTATTTTTTACCATTCAAAATTTCAGTACTTGTTTGTGGTTGTTGAGGTAATGGGAATTCCTCCACCCAAAAACCAGTTGTACCCGGGAGTTTGGAATATCCTAATGAAGAAACAGTCACCCTCGTATAAATTTTGTATGTAACGATTACCGGTTCATTCTGATAAACACGTTTCCTGTTTACTATAGTCCTGATAAAAAGGTCTTCCTTTGCAGGAACTGTACTTTTTACTACAGTATTCCGCTTAGACGGCGTCTGGGGAGGTGCAGATGGATTCTTTTGAATTTCAATTGTAATTGGCTGCGTCTGGTAACTGCGGCCCTTATACGAAACTACCACGGGGCCAATCTGAAATTTCCCGACTGCAGTCGCTTGAAAATAATAGTTGATAGTTTTTGAACTTGACATCCTCCCATTGATAAATTGAATATTCTGTGAGGATCCGCTTCCAAGATAAGCTGCGAATGAATCCATGTTTGGAAGTTTGGGATTAGAGACAGAATTAGCTCCTTTCCCGGAAAGTTCAACAGAGAGAGTGAACTGCTGGTTTAATCCAATAACTGTTTTATCCACATAAGCCTTAACAGTAAGATCAGAGGCCCTGGCTGAAAACCCCCAGCCGAAAAACCAGCAAAGAACCAATACTTTTGTTAAGACTCTTTGAATCATCTTACTCATCCTATAATTTATGGTGAATTACTAAACTTTGGCAAAATGTCCATTAGCAAAGATATATTTTGCACTGGTACAAAACGACTTGTCTTAACCAGAAAGTTTAGAGTTTAATTTAAAAAACCCGATCACCAATCTTTCTCAACACGAACACGCCCTCGTCCCTGCACCTGTTTATTTTTTAATTTCTTCTGGTTCTCTTTTAACGCTTCCAACAACCTCTTTGCTTCTTCTTTTGTCATCTGTTTTTTTTGTTTCTTCTGCCCCTGCTGCTGCTTTTGTTCTTCTTTTTTCTGCTGTTTTTGTTTCTGGTTTTCCTGTTTCTTATTTTGCTGCTGTTGCTGTCTTTGTTGCTGTTCCTGCTGTTGATTCTGCTGCTGAGGTTTTGCGTTTTTTTTAAGTTTATTCCGAACAAATTCAAGATTATACTTAGCATCCTGATCATCGGGATTTAGTTTAAGAGCCTGCTGGTAAGCCAAAATACTCTCAGGAAACTTTCCCATCCTGTACAGAGTATTACCAATGTTGTAGTACATTTGAGATTGAAAAAGCGGATCATCAGAATTTAACGATTTGTGATAGGCATCCAGGGCTTTCTTATAATCCTTTTTCTTATAGAGAACATCCCCAATGTTAAACTGTACCAATGGAGAAGTAGGATTCTCCAGCAGGGCATCCTGATACTTATTATTTGCCTCATCAAATTTCTTCTCTTTAAAAAGTTTGTTACCCTCGGCTACCTTTTTTCTTCCTGACTGTGCACAAAGAAAAACAGGAACCAATATAAGAAAACTTAAGAGAATTGTAAAGAATAATCTTTTCATGAAAGCACCACTACTTATTGAAACAATCAATTACTGTTTTTAAATAGATAAACATAGCACCTCTGTTTAGATCTCTTATTAATGACCCTTCCTCTGGCTCTTTCATAAGTGCTTCAACAACATATTTTAGAACCTCTGGCTGAGGATAACTATTAACTATCTTTTCAACAGTCTCTACAAAATTAATATCCGATTCATCTTCAAGATATTCAAGCATCTTCATGTTCGATTCTTCCACATTATCTAAAA
>CAZPNF010000042.1:0-9800 GCA_964587715.1 uncultured bacterium
CAGTCAGGAACTTTATTGTTTAGAAAGTACTATGAGTTTGCGCGGTGTTATAAAACAGATTTCTTATGGTGAAGACCTGCCCACTGTTTTTGGATTGGGAAGAAAATTTTCTTTGACCATTAGCAATATTCTCAAAGCAGTAATGGAATCCATGGGAAGCTCGCAGCGTAAGGAACTTGCCATATCAACACGTTCCACGGATGATTATGTTATGTTAGAGATTCGAGCAAATGGAGCCGTGTCCTTTCGGGAGAATTTATGCAGGGTCATTGATCCTTTTTTTGAAAGTAGGGATTGGAATAACGAAGAAAAAATGGAAATTGCTTTGCGGGCTTACGAGCTTATTTTTAACTCTCTTGAAGCCAAGATGGATGTGGGAGGCCTGGAGGGAGGAGGAACAATTGTTAAAATCCGGCTTTCTACTGCTGAGCGAAAAAAAGCGAAAGTGAGAAAAGAAAAAGAAAGTGTGATAGAAAATTCAGAAGATTCAGTGATTATCTAAATATGATTTGTGCATGTTTATAAGATGCCATGTCTCCTACCGTATAAAAGGGTTCTTCAAAAGTGTAGCTAAAAACTTCTGTCTCTTTTACTAACCAGGAAAGAAAATATCCGGGAGCATCTGGATTATTGTCGGTTTTTAAATATAGATCGATCATAGGAAGAGTAGAACGAGAAAGGATGTAGAGGCAGGGTGAGAGAAGATTTGTCCTGGGATGTGGAGGTTTCTCAACGAGATTTATAACTCTGTTCTCGGAGTCGATTTGAGCATTTCCTGAATTCCGCAGTAATTCCATGTCGTTGCTGCGGTGGAGAGTAATTACAGTTTTCCCTATTTTTTCAAAAGTGTCCACAAGTTTTTGAAAATCAAACGTAAAAATATCATCTCCGGAACATACCATTAAGTCATCATCAATAGCAAATTTTTTAATGGCAAGGGCAATATCTCTTATAGCTCCCATACGGGTCATGTTAGAAGTGGTTCCATCATTCAGTAGTAGAATCGGAGATTCTTTTTCAGCTCTTTTGCTCTGGAAGGTTTTTTGCCACTTAACAAAGTCGCTAAAAAACTTTCCGTTGGTAACTATGTAAATAGTATCAATGGTGGGGAGTGGTAAAATTCGCTCTAAGGTGTATTCAATTATGGGTTTGCCCGCGAGCGGGATCAAAGGTTTAGCCGTGGTTTTTGTCAATGGATACAAGCGAGTTCCGTAGCCAGCCGCGAGAATCAAAGATTTCATAGAATTTTACTCTTCTATTAATTTTATTTTTGAATCCAGGACAGTAATTAATATGGTATTTTTTTTATTAAAGTCAAGAGAGAAGAAGCATCTCTTTGATATTGACTTTTAATTAAAATTTGCTTATAATAAAGCTTCAAGAAATATTCACCCCGAATTAACGGATAGACAACCTTCCGTACGCTAACCATATTCTATTTAGATGGGCGAGAATACTTATCCCTTAATTCGGGGTTCACCAAAAGATTAAGGGGAATAAAGTGTCGAAACAGAGAGAGTGGCTTATTGGTCTGGGAATTGTCTTTGGGACTCTTTTCCTGATTATAATATTGGTGACTTATCTTTCTCAGAGGCAACCATATAGTGTACAACTTTCCTCAAGAGGAGAGAAAATAGCTGTTGTTGAGCTGATTGGACCGATTTATACTTCCCAGAGAATTGTCAGACAGTTTCAGATGTACGGAGAGGAAAAATCTGTCAAGGCAATTGTTTTCAGGATAGATAGCCCTGGTGGTGGTGTGGCTGCATCTCAGGAAATTTATCAAGCAGTAAAGAAAGTGAGAGAAAAAGGTAAGCCTGTGATTGCTTCAATGGGGAGTGTTGCTGCTTCTGGTGGATACTATGTTGCCTGTGGTGCAGACACAATTATGGCTAATCCTGCAACTACAACGGGGAGTATAGGTGTAATTGCAGAAATTCCGAATGTGTCGGGTCTTTTAAATAAAGTGGGAATTAGATTTGAAGTAATTAAGAGCGGCCGTTTTAAAGATACAGGTTCTCCGTATCGAAGTATGACTGCGGCAGATAGACGCTATTTACAATCAGCTATAGATGATTTTTTTGATCAGTTCGTGAATGTGGTAGTACAGGCGAGAAAGCTTCCTCGGAAGAAAGTTCTTAAATTGGCTGACGGACGTATATTCACTGGCAGGCAGGCTAAGAAAAATGGGTTGGTGGATTTGTTAGGTGATTATGAAGATGCCATTAACCTGGCAGCAAAATTGGGCGGTATTCAAGGGAAACCAAAGATTGCGAAAGTGTATCGTAGACGAATTACTCTTCTCGATCTTTTATTTCAGCAAACCGAACGGATACTCAGGGGATTGAATGGAGCGACACTTCGGTACAGTTTAAATTAATCTGGATAATTCACAGCCTTGGTCTGCTTTCTTTGGAATGTGGAGGGTCAAGAATGACAAAAGCCGACATTGTAAATGTTATTGCAAAAGGCACGGGGCTCACAAAAATTGAGACTGCTGCTGTAATAGATGGTTTCTTAGCTACTGTAAGCTATGCTCTTCAGAATGGAGAACGTGTAGAGCTTCGGGGATTTGGCACGTTTTGTCTCAGGGAGCGTCAGGAAAAACATATACCTAACCCCAGGACAGGTAAAATGATGATAATTCCTCACAGGATAGTTCCAGATTTTAAGCCTTCACCGCAATTGAAAGCCTCTGTGGTAAAAGAAATGGAAAAGAGCGGGAAATTTGTTTCTAAAACTCGCCAGACTCAAACAGATATATTTTCAGAATTAGATCGTTTTATAACAGAAGAATAAAGAAAGGAGGGATGCAGTTTGCCCTGTGGTAAGAAGAAAAAGCGTCACAAGATTACAACACACAAGCGAAAAAAGAAATTGCGTAAAAATAGGCACAAAAAAAAGCTTAGATGAGAGAAGTTGTTTCTGATGAAGAAGGCAGTTTGTTTTCACTGTCTTCCGGATCTAAAATTTATACTGTCTCTGAACTCACACGGGAAATCAAACTTACTTTAGAAGAGTTTCCCCTGATGTGGGTTGAGGGAGAGATTTCAAATTTGAATAAACATTCTTCGGGTCATCTTTACTTCTCCCTGAAGGATGCAGAGGCACAGATTTCCTGTGTTATGTGGCGAGGGAGAAATCAGCATCTTATTTTTCAGCCTCAGGATGGAATGAAAATCCGGGTCCTGGGGAACCTGACTGTTTATGAGCGTCAGGGACGTTACCAACTGGATGTTTTGCGGATTCTCCCGGCTGGTCAGGGTGAGTTACAGTTGGCTTTTGAGGCTCTAAAAAGGCGCTTAGCTGATGAAGGATTGTTCAAGCTTGAGTACAAAAAGTCGCTTCCTCAGTTTCCTGAGAGGATAGGAGTTGTCACATCTCCTACAGGTGCTGCCATCCACGATATAGTCAGTGTAGTGAGCAGACGTTTTCCCTCAGTCCAATTGATACTTCGGCCTGTTAGAGTTCAGGGTGAAGGTGCTGCTGAGGAAATTGCTCAGGCTATCAATGAATTTAACGAATATGGAAAAGTGGATGTTGTTATAGTAGGCAGAGGAGGAGGATCGTTAGAAGATCTCTGGCCGTTTAATGAAGAGATAGTTGCTCGAGCAATTTTTAATTCAGACATTCCAATAGTTTCAGCAGTTGGGCACGAGATTGATTTTTCTATCAGTGATTTTGTAGCAGATGCGAGAGCACCAACCCCTTCAGCAGCGGCAGAGTTAGTTGTAAAAGATCGACAGGAACTTCTTCAAACAATTTCTCGTTGGGAAAATCAGATGATCCGTTCCCTTGGTGGACGGATTTCTCTATATTGGGAGAGACTTGAGGCTGTAAAGCGGAGTTATGGGCTCAGGTGGCCTGCTGACCGTGTCCGCGAATACAGTCTGCGTCTTGATGATTTATCCAGGAATCTGGAAACTGTTTTATCCCACAGAATAGAAGATCTGAAGTCTGGTGTAGTGGAATTAACCGGGAAACTAAAGACATTGAGTCCAGAAGCTGTTCTTCAGCGCGGTTACAGTATTACGAACCGGATTCGTGATGACCATGTGGTTACCAGCTCATCCGATGTCGTAGAGGATGAGGAAGTGCGTATAAAGTTTTTCAGAGGCTCGGTGCGAGGTGTTGTGGAGGAGATCGAGGAATAGGAAAGTGTGTGAGTGGAAAAAAATACTTTGATTTTTTGCTTGAAAAATGATTAAAATATGTTTATATTGCTTGTAGTATACAATACAAGTAGGAGGTTTAAAATGGGTGTGATGAGTATTAGAATAGATGATAACAAGAGGAGACTTCTAAAGGTTATGGCATCTTTTGAAGGTAAAACTATGGGTGGAATCGTGACAGAGTTAATTGAAGAATATATCGATAGAAACAAAGGGAAAATGATAGAACTCTCTGAAAGAGAGAATTTAAATGAGATAATGAAAATGTCAGAATTATCATTTATGGAATGGGATAATGAAGAAGATGAAGTTTACAACGACTTATAGAAAATGGGATATTATTTTAGTTCCCTTCCCTTTTACTAATTTGACGACTACTAAAAAACGGCCTGCATTGATTGTCTCACCCGACGAATATAATGAAAAATTAGATATTGTCATTGCACTCATAACAAGCAAATTAGATTCAGGATATCGCTTAGGGGATTACAAAATTCAAGAATGGGAAAAATCTAATTTGCCAAAGCCCTCGATGATACGAATGAAATTTGCTACTATTGATAAATCCATCGTTGTAAAGAAAATTGGTAAATTAGGTGAAAAAGATCTGAATGAGTTTAAAAAATTACTTGTTGACTTTTTTGCTAAGTAAGGGAAATATACAGTATGCAAAAGAATAAAAAAGGGGAACATTTTCACGCAGAGTGTGGGAATGAAGAAAATCTTTATTGTAGAAATAATCGAAACAGAGTTTCCTGAACATTTGCGTTCCCCAAACAGGAGTTTGGGAACGAGAAACAAAGAGTGGATATTAATCGGCCTCAAATTGGGGCATGCGTTAGCTGAAAATACAGGTCGAGAGATCACAGCTAATGATTGGAACAGATTATGACAGAATCAAATAAAGAAGAGCTTACTTTTGAAGAAGCTTTTCGTCGGGTGTCCCTATCACCATCGAGCAAACCAATATCTGGATTGCTGTGTGCCACAGCCTTTAGGCTGTGCTTACTTCATTCAACACTAACACGACCTAAAGCCTGTCCTGAGCTTGTCGAAGGAGTACGTGCCACACGAATTTTGTTTTAGTGTAATACATTGTCAAGGCCACCCGTCGCAAGAATGATCCCCCAAATGTAAAATCCAAATGGGGCTAGCCACACCATCTCTCCGGCTTAGTCCAACCACACGCTGTAAGCGGAATTTCGCTATCGCTCAATTCCGTTGCAGCTCTTGTTCGTTGTACGGCTCGTATACGTAAATTGTATTAATCATAATGGCCACCAATTGCAAAAATATAAATTGATTTATTATCATATTTATAAACTATTCGGTCTTTCTGCGATATGCGTCTAGACCAAAAACCAGATAATTTATGCCTTAAAGGTTCAGGTTTACCCAAACCTTTTGATGGATCATCACGTTGCATTTCTTGTAGTATTTTACACAAATTTTTATGAAGAACTTTATTTTTACTTCTTAAATCCTCATATTTTTTCCAAGTATTACCTTCAAAAACTATTGATCTCATCTATTTCCATTTCAGAAGGTTTATACCCTTCTCCCTTATTATGTGTTTTTAATGATTCCGAAATTTGTATCATCAGTGATGAATTCTGAAGTATATTCAAAGTTTCTTGTTCCCTATCCCAGTCTTCAGCACTGATTACAATAAAATCTCTACCCTTTCTTCTAGTTATTTTTACGGGTTCATGTTCATCAATAGCTTGATCAACGAAATTTTTTAAATTCGATCTGAATTTATTTACCGACAATTCGATCATTGTTTTTTCCTTTATTTTGTTAGATTTAATTTACACTTCTAAATGTACGGAATTACGGTACATTTGTCAATAGCATTCCTTGGAATATTTTTTAATTTAGCCGTATAACATATTAGTTTAGGCTCATCCGATTAATGCGTACTTTTCTTTTCCTAAGGTAATCAAATAAGTAGCAGGTGACAAATGTAAAAATCAAAAAGGAAAAATCAAAATGAATGCAAAATTTAAATAGTTTTTTGGCTAAAAAATACAAAGGAAGTAGAAGAATATTTTTTCAACCGATGTTCGGGCAGAGTATTTTTACATTTTAAATTGTGATTTTGATTTTTAATTTTTTCAGTTTGAATTACTTGTTGATTTATGATGTTGTTATGAATGAATTATAAAGTACGCATTTTCGTGAAGAACCTTATTTTAATGTACGGTCAGACAAAATCATTAGTAAAGATAAATCTAATCTTTCTTTTTACTCTGTGGGTCTTCTCACATCTTTCTGCTCAGACATTAATCGATTCTTCACTGGTGGGAAGAAAAATAGTTTCCATCAAAATTCAGGGCAACAAAAGAACCAAACCTTCTGTCATACTCCGTGAGATGAAAGAAAAAGTTGGAAGCCGCCTTAACCCCCAATTTCTGGAGGAAGATAGAAAACGAATAGAAAGCCTATATCTTTTCAATCGCGTTATGATCCGGACAGAACCCGATGGAGAAAATGTTCGCTTACGAATTATCCTCACAGAAAAGTGGTATTTCTTCCCATATCCAATATTTTTTATAAACGAGAGGAACTGGAGCAAACTCTCCTACGGTGCTGGTCTTGCCCACCTCAACTTCCGGGGATACGGTGATACTTTTACCTTTCTTTTCTGGCTTGGCTATAATCCGGCAATTATGGTATCGTATGCCAACCCATTGTTCAGTAAAAAACACAATTTCTCTACCACCATTGGCTTCTTTTACAATCGTGTAAGAAGTAAACACTCTGAGAAAAAAGAGGTGACAGAAAATCATACAGGAACCCAATGGAGTTTTGGTAAGCGTCTGGGACTTTACAGATTTATCAGCTTCACACTGGGCTATCAAGAAATTACGTTCTCTCCTTCTATCCCTGGCCAAACTCTATCACTGAATGGTAAAGATAAGCTCCCCATGCTGGGTTTTCTCTTTATCTGGGATCACAGAGACTTACGAGAATATCCTGATTCAGGATGGTATATCCGACTGCATGCCAGAAAGATCGGCTTCCCTTCTGCAACTGCTGATTATCTGCGTTACAGTTTCGATATCAGAAAGTATTTCCCAATAGTTTACGGCAGTACATTGGCCTTCCGCACAACGGCCAATCTATCGGAGGGGAAAATTCCACTTTACGATCGGGTTTATCTGGGTTATTCCGAACGAGTGAGGGGCCACTTTTTTGAGAAATTTGAAGGAGAAAATATGGCACTGGCCAGTGTTGCCTTCAGGATTCCTCTCCTGTCCATTCGTTATTTTAATCTCTCGAATCTCCCTCAGTTGAGGAACCTCAAGTTTGGAATAAGTATTGGCTTCTTTGTTGACACCGGGCTAACATGGTTTCAGAAAGAAAAAATTAAACCATCCATGCTTCAATCAGGTTACGGCTGTGGAATACACTTCCATCTCCCCTACATCAATATCCTTCGTTTTGAGATGGCTTTTAACGAAAGGGGAAGAAAACAATTTATAGCAGATTTGAATGTTGATATTTAGTGTGAATATTTCACCGCAGAGGACGCTGAGAATGCAATAACAGATAATTACAAAAAAACGGTTCTATGTTGAAATGGAAAAGTATAACATAGAGCCAAAAAAACTACTCTGCGTCCTCTGCGCTCTCTGCGGTTTATAAATTGATCAGGTTTAGAGAAGGATACTATGCACTGGCAAAGTTTTTACGTAAAACCAGATAACGTCCACGGGAATGAACTTATCTTTTCCGAAGATGAGGCGCATCACCTTTCCACAGTGACGCGCAAGAAAAAAGGAGACACAGTTTGGGCAGTAGATGGCGAGGGAACCGCCTATGAGGTAGAAATTCTCTACATAGAAAAAAACGAGGTAAGAGCCAAAATTCTGCGGACAAGAAGGCGAATTGGTGAACCAGTAGCAGAAGTTACTCTTGCACAGGGAATTCTCAAAGGAGAAAAGTTCGACTGGCTGGTGGAAAAAGCCACTGAAATCGGTGTTCGAAGGATCATCCCCCTTATCAGTGAAAGATCAATAACTGTTGCAGGTCCTCAGAAAATAGCCCGATGGAAACGAATAGCCCTTTCAGCTATGAAGCAGTCGGGCCGTTCCATTTTGCCAGAAATAAGTTCAGCTCAACCTATGAAGCGTATCCTTGCAATGGGAAGCAACTGCCACTACCGTTTAATTGCTCACCAAGGTCCCGGCAGCATACCACTCAAAACTTCCAGAGAAAATAGATCGATCCTGAATCCGAAATCTCTTCTCATTGTAGGACCTGAAGGTGGATTTACCAAAGAAGAAATCGAACAAGCCGCGGAGCAGGGTTTCACATCCGTTACTCTCGGTCCTCGCCGTCTCCGCGCTGAAACTGCCGGAATTGTGTTAACTGCACTGTTACTTTCACAACTGGGAGAACTGGAGTAGTGATTGCTTTAACTCATATCGTTTCACCAAATATTAATCAATGCGAACTCAGTTTTCGTAATCGACAACCCATAGATGTAGAAAAAGCCGTAAGAGAGCACAAAGAATACTGCAATCTGCTTCGTGATCACGGACTAAAGGTCATCGAGCTGTCAATCAATCGCTCTTATCCTGACAGCACTTTCATTGAGGACACAGCCGTAGTAGTAGATGAAATTGCCGTGATGACCAATCCAGGAGCAGAGTCACGCCGAGAAGAAGTCGACGGCATAGAACCTGAATTGGCTAAGTACCGGAAAATTGCCCACATTCAATCTCCTGCAACGCTGGACGGTGGCGATGTGCTTCAAGTGGGGAAGAAAATTTTTGTAGGAAGATCTCCACGTACAAATTCAGCTGGAATTGAATCACTTAAAAATATTCTAATGCCGCTGGGTTACAAGATAATTCCTGTAAAACTGAAAAACTGCCTGCATCTTAAATCTGCATGCACATTACTTGACGAGGAAACACTGCTCGCAAATACAGATTGGCTTGATCTAAAACCATTTGCAGGCTTTAAAATCATCCCTATTCCGAAAGATGAACCGTGGGCTGCAAACATTCTGCGGTTAAACGACAGTATCATTCTACACGCAGAATTCACAAAAACCATAGCATTGATTCAACAACTAAGATTTAATGTAGAAACAATTGACATTTCAGAACTCCTGAAAGCAGAAGCAGGCCTGACCTGTTCAAGTATCATATTCAAAGACTGATTCAAGCATTTTGTCTAAATATAACTATTTAGTTGACAAATACTTTAAAGTTTATTAAACTTAATGTATAAATGACCAGTATGAAAGGAGGAAAAATGCGGAAAAGAATCTGGTTAATTATTCTGTTAGCCTGCACAGTTTTTACATCTCTCAGTGCGAATACATCTGATGATAAACATTTAAAGGAACTGATCAAGAAAGCAGGTAATGCAGAAAAATATCATGGGGCCAACCTCGTTGTAATTTTCGACAGTACCAAGGTAAAAGTGATGGACTCTGGTTTAAGTTATGTAACTATCCATCAATTAACCAAAGTCTTAAAACCAGCAGGCGCTATTGAGCTGGCTTCACGCAGGTTTGGCTACGATCCACTCACAGCCTATGTGGAAGTCAAAAAGGTACGGATTTTCAGAAAAGACGGCTCTATCGAGGTAATCCCCCTGGAAAGAGTT
>CAZPNF010000043.1:0-9769 GCA_964587715.1 uncultured bacterium
AACTGTCTCGATTCCTTCGGGATTTCTTTCCATTAGATGGTTAAGCGTATTATTGCCTGCTCCCCCGGTTCCTATTACTGTGATAACCGTATGATAAGTATCAATCTTGTTTTCATTTTCGTGGATTCGTGCTCGGACAGAATCCATCAGTTCTTCTTTTGAAAGCATTCCTCTCTCCTCCTGAGTTGGAAGCAGTAAAAAATATTTTAAACCGCTGCGAACTCAGAGAACACTAAGAATATCAATTAAGCCTTAACAATGAATAGATGAGTTTGCGAAGTTCATTTATTTCAAAAGGTTTTTCGATGTACCCGGTTTTACCCAGATGTTCCAGGACTTTTTTTACCTCTATTGAACCATATGCTGTCATCACAATGACAGGAGTTCGCGGGTATCGCACTTTGACTTCATTGAGCAGTTGAAGTCCGCTGATTCCCGGCATGCGGATATCAGTAACGAGAAGATCGACTTTATATTTCGAGAGCATTTCTAAAGCATTGCTTCCGGAATTTGTACAAATAATTTCAAGAGAATCTCCGTCTTTTGCAAGCCGCTTGGATATACTCCACGTTAGATCTTCCTCATCGTCGACAATCAGAATCCTTTTCTTTTCAAGATCCATTCTTTATCCCATTTTGTAAGATAAAAATCGTTAATATAATTCGGCAAATACTATACCAGAGCAGCAAGAAAAATGATTCAGAAAACAATAAAAAGAGGAGGAAGCTAGTGTCTTGAAATTATATGAGTTAAATACATTACATATAGTGGCATATTTAGAGAGCACCATCAGCATCAAATAAAAAATGGAAAGTTAATGACAAAGTGGTCAAAATCAGAGCACTAAGACATCTGATAACTTTTCAGTTTTTCTCTGAGAGTTGATCTTGAAATGTCTAAAATCCTGGCTGCCTGAGATTTGTTTCCATTGACTAATTCTAAGACTTCCAGTATATGATGTTTTTCCATCTCCTGAAGAGATATTTTCCCCATAGAAATTTTTGGTGGTGTTACTGTTTCACTGTTTTGGTGAAGTTCCAGAGGAAGATGTTCAGGTAACAATGAATCGCCAGTACAGAGTATAACACCTCTTTCAATAACATTTTTCAGTTCACGAACATTGCCAGGCCAGGAATAACTCAAAAGCAGTTCTTCAGTTTTTGGAGAAAATTTTTGAATATGCTTATTAAATTCTTTATTGTATTCTTCTAAAAAAAGTTTTGCCAGAAGGAGAATATCGTCCTGTCGTTCCCTGAGGGGAGGAAGTACAATCTCCATAACTTTTAATCTGTAGTAGAGATCATCACGAAACTCTTTTTTCTTAACCAGTTCATTAAGATCACTGTTTGTGGCTGCAATTACTCTGACATTTATTTTAATATCAGAAACGCCGCCTATGCGTCTAAACATCTGGGATTCGATTACTCTGAGAATTTTAGGCTGAAGACTGAGCTTCATACTGGATATTTCATCTAAGAAAATTGTGCCGCCATTGGCTAACTCAAACAAACCCTTCTTCATCATTTTTGCATCTGTAAATGCACCTTTTTCGTGGCCAAAAAGTTCGCTCTCAAGTAAATTGTCGGGAATGGCACTGCAGTTGAGTTTTATAAAGGGTTGGTTAGTCCGATCACTGGAACGGTGAATCGCATCAGCAACGAGTTCTTTGCCCGTCCCACTTCCTCCCTGTATGAGAACCGAAGTTTTTGGAGTTTTGGCAACAATTTGAATGAGATTACGAATCTCTTTTATCCGGGAGCTTTCACCGTAGATGGCATCGTTGGGGTATTGCTTCTTATGTGTTCGCTGCAATCTGGCTACTTCTCTTTTGAGCCGATGGGTCTCAAGCGCTTTTTTCACAACCAGCTTTAGCTCCTCCAGTTCAAAAGGTTTTAACAGGTAATCGTATGCTCCTTTTTTCATCGCTTCTATGGCAGGCTTAACATCTGTCAGAGCTGTCATCATTATTATTAATGCATCTGGATCTGTTTCCTTCATTTCTATTAAAACGTCTATTCCTCCCATTCCGGGAAGTTTTAGGTCCAGAAGTACAAGGTCGATGAGTTCTCTCTTAAAAATAGAAAGCCCATCTTCACCTGTCGTTGCTGTATGAACACTATGCCCTTCTTTTTTCAGAATTTTTGACAGTGTGAAAACCATATCTTCATTATCTTCAATAATTAAAATTTTTGCATCGTCCATACTTAAACTCCCGTAGGTAAAATAATAGTAAAAGATGTGCCTTGACCTAATTTGCTTTCCACCCGTATGTCCCCTTGATGTTCTCCAATTATTCTGTAAACAATGGAAAGACCTAATCCTAAACCTGTTGCTTTTGTAGTAAAAAAGGGATCAAATATTGTTTCCAACTTCTCAGATTTAATACCTTCACCAGTATCAGAAACTATTATTTCTACAAAAAAAGAACCGTTGGAACTTTCACTCCTTTCTCTTCTGTTTCGAATTAGACCAAACTGCGGACTTGAAATCTTCTTAGCTGAAATTTTCAACGTGCCTCCCTCTAGCATTGCTTCCACTGCATTTAAGATCAAATTCAAAAAAACCTGTTGAATTTGTTGTGAATCAATCATCACATCGGGAAGATCAGGCTCAAAATTTTCTACGTAAGTAACCCCGCTGTTTGCCATCTTCTTCCCTACAAGATTTGTTACTTCCCGAAGAATTTCTTTTAGTTGATGGCGTTTTCTGTCCGGAGGTTTAGGTCGGGCATAAGCAAAAAATGTTTTTATAAGATCATCAAGTCTGTTTACCTGACGAACAATTCGTATGAGATATTCTTTCCTTGAGTCATTTTCATCAAATTCCTCTTCACACGCCTGCGCTAAAGTTTTTATGCCAGCCAGAGGGTTTTTTATCTCATGTGCAATACCCGATGCCAGAACTCCAAGAGATGCCAGACGATCCATCCGAATAACCTCGGACTGCATTTGTTTGAGCTGGGTAATATCACGGAAAGAAACGATCGTCCCTACTTTTTTATTTTGATTATCTACACGATCCGTAGTAGTAAATCCTATGGCAATCTTTTTGCCTGTTTTCACGGTAAGTTCTGTTTCTCTGCTGTAAGGAAGAGAACCATGAGGCGGTGGATTAGAAAGAAGAAAATCCACTTCTTCTGGTTTCAATACAGATTTAATTTCTTTCCCCAGCACTTCTTCTGTTTTCCAGCCCAGTATTTGTTCTCCGCCTTCATTCAAAGAGGTTATACGACCGCTGAGATCTGTTGTTAGCAAACCCGCTTCCATACTTTGAATGATACTCTCGTTAAAATTCTTCAAATCGAGGATTTCTTTTTCCATTTTTTTCTGCTCAGTAACATCACGTGCAATTCCAATGGACCCTACGATCAAACCATGCTCAAAAATCGGAGTAATGTTAAATGAAAGAACAGGGGACTCCACCAGATTCCCCAGAATTTTTGCTTCAAAGATGCGGGCTTTTCCCTGATGAGCCATTTTGTAGTGTTCCAGTGCATGATCGCGATCTTCTGGATTGATAAGTGCTAGGAAACTTTTCCCGACCCACTTATCTTTTTCCCAGCCTGTTAGGGGAGTGAAACGATTGTTCAGATAGACAAATTTGCCTTTATCGTCAAGTGTGAAAATAAAATCATTAGCATTTTCCAGCAGATCCCGATACCTGTATTCTGAGCGTTTTACCTTCTGACGTAATTCTATATTTTTTGAAATGTTCTGGTAGATGAGTAAAAGATTTATTAGAATCTCACTGAGCTCGCGGGGACCAAAAGGTTTGGTAAACCATCCTCCCAATCCAAGCTTAAAAAGTTCTCTGCTGTGGAGGGACCTCATTTTTTCATCAGAAAGAAGAACAAAGGGAATCTGTCTGAATCTAACAAATGTTTGATCCTCCATCAGAGTTTTGAAAACAGTTTTCCCATCCCAATCCTCTGTATGAAATTCACATAAAATAATGTCAGGTTTTACTTTCGGCAAAACTTTTAAGCCATCCTGACCCGAAGCAAATCGTATTATGTGCGGAGCATTTTCCCCAAGCGTATCATACAGAAGTTTCTCTGTACGAGAATCCTGATCGATAATAAGGAGCGTTTTTCTTTTAAGATAGTTTTTCATCATTCAGTCAAGATTTTATACATCTGCTTTTGGAATTGTGAAACTGAAAACGGATCCTACCCCAAGGCGACTGTTGACTTTTATTGTTCCTCCATGTCGTTCAACAATCTCCCTGGCAAGTGCCAATCCTAAACCTGACCCTTCCACTTCCTCGGTTCCTTCTGAATCCACAACCCTATAAAATTTATCAAAAACACGTGGAAGAGATTCTTTAGGAATACCATATCCGTTATCAATAACACTTACAAGAATCTTATCATCCTCTTCTTTTGCTTCAATTCCTATTTTGGATCTATCAGGACTATACTTAACTGCATTGCTAAAAAGATTCAGGAGAACTTGCTCGATCATATCCTGATCTCCCAGAGTCAGTGGAAGTGTGTCGGGGATTTCTGTGATAATTCTGATCTCCTTCTTCTCGGCTTCTCCTTTATAAATTTCAACTATCTTTTCTACAAGATAGCGGAGGTCAAAAGGATTCATCTGCATTTCTGTGCGACCGGATTCTAACCGTGAGAGATCCAGAAATTTATTCACCAGATTTGTAAGGCGAGTTGACTCAGTCAGGATAATCCTGGCGTATTCTCTGGCCTGAGGATCAGTAAGTTTAGAATCCAGCAGAAGTTCACTAAATCCATAGATCGAGGTAAGAGGAGATTTCAACTCGTGCGCAACCATGGAGACCAGTTCTGTCTTTATGCGGTCTATTTCTTTTTCCTTGGTTACGTCCCTGATAACGGTAACGACACCGACAAGCCTGTCTTCCTGGTCGTGAACTCTTGCAGCATGTGCCTGGAACACTTTTTTCTCCCGGGTTTCTGATACTCTAAAATCGAACTCCACTGAACTCTGAAGACGGCCGTCTTTTACCTCCTGAAGTAACGATATCAATGGCTGGTTTTTTATACATTCTCGAATTGGTTTGTGAATAGTATCACTTTCGGTTAGACCAAACCATTTTTCAGCTACTGAATTTGTCACAAGTATACAATCTTGTGTGTCCGTTACTATAACACCATCAGCGATGTTCTTGAGGATAGTTTCTGTTTTATTTTTTTCGTTTATGATGTCACCTATATCCAGCCGCTGAAGGCGGCTCATTTCCTTTGCCATGTAATTAAAAAGCTTGCCGAGACGATCCATACCGCTGTTTTTCTGGGAAGAAATCCGAAGTGCAAAGTCACCCCGTGCAATATCTCTGGCAGATTTTATTAAACGGTTTACAGGGTAATCGATCCATTTTGCCAGAATTATTGCGGACAAAATTAAAAGAAAAACCATTCCAACGATTGGGTATAAAAAAGTCTGTAACGATCTTGTATTGATGGGTGTAAAAAAAGTCTTTTTGCTAAAATAGAGAACCCATGGCAGATGGTCGAAAGAGAATTTTCCGAAGATATTTTTACCGTCCCATAATATTTTTTTAGAATCAAATTCACCCTGTGAAATAGCGAAATTAATTCCTGAAGAAAATAAAACGTTACCAGAGGGACTCAATATCGCCAGTGCTTCTCCAGGATGAACAAGTTCTTTCAGTAATCTATTGATTTTCTTAAGCCCTATTTCAATTTCCAGAACTTTCATTCGTTTCTCATCTGAAAAAGGGATTCCAAGAGAAAGAATGGGATAACCAAGCAGGTCAGAAGATGATATTGGGCCTACAATAAAAGAATTTTGTTGATTTTTTGGAAGTGGAGTTTCCTTAAATAAAACAGAAAAGAGTTTCTGTCGGCTTTCCAGATTTAGTTTAATTACCTCAGGTTTTTTCCAGAAACCGGTCTGAATAACTCGCACAGGCCATTTTTGTCCCTCTGTCCAGAGAGTAACAGAAATAATTTCTCCTCTATTAGCCAGCCACTTTTCCATGATGCTGGTTACTCTGGATGATTTCCCCTGTAAAAGATCAGCAAGGTTTTGCAATTCTCTCGCTCTTTTTAAAACTAACTGGTTCTCAATAGAAAGAGATATTTCTCTACCACGGTTTAAAAACTCTTCCTCTGTAATCTTCCTAAAATTTTTATCAAAAACCTGGTTGGAATAATACCAATAGGTAAAAGAGAACAATACGAAAAAAAGGAAGAAAAAAATCCCAATTCTCCAGAGTGTTGTTGTTCCAAAAGATTTTTTCCTTTTTCCCGATTTCAATGTTTTGTTATCCAACTTTAGTTCACTTTAGTTCACTTTAGTCACTTTTAACTTAATTTCACTAAATCGCAACAGTACGATTACGTCCACCTTTTTTAGCTTTGTAGAGTGCCTTGTCAGCCAGACGAATAAGTTCCTTCTCATCTTGAGTATCCTGTGGAAACGAAGCCACTCCCACGCTCATCGTAACAATCCCTGTGGGAAGTTTCTTTTCAAATGGAAAAGGATAATGTTCTACCGAGCACCGCAGTTTTTCTCCTACTATTTTTGCTGATTTTTTATCTGCTCCAGGAAAAATAATAACAAATTCCTCTCCCCCGTATCTGGCAAGAAAATCAACCTCACGAATATTTTTATGAAGGAGCTGAGCAAAATACTTCAGCACCCTGTCGCCGTTTGGATGGCCGAAATGATCGTTGTACATCTTGAAATGATCTATGTCCATCATTAATAAAGATACTGGAAGTCCAAACCGCTGCGACCTGGAAACCTCAAGATGAAGCTGCTGTCTAAATGCTCGATAATTAAAAAGACCTGTGAGGCCGTCTGTAACTGCCAATTTTCGGAGTTTTGTCTCAGCAATTTCCAGCTCCTCTATCTTCTGCTCCAGCGCTTCATGCAGCCTTTTGATTCGCAGAAGCGACTTTACCCGGGTTAAGAGTTCTACGCGGTTAAGCGGTTTACTGATAAAATCATCTGCTCCTGCTTCAGTACCTTGAATCCTCTCCTGATTTCCTCTGAGGGCTGTTACCATAACAATAGGAATAAAATCTGTGTTTTTTGAATTCTTCAATCGTCTGCAAACTTCATAACCATCCATTTTGGGCAAAAGAATGTCTAATATAATTGCGCTCGGTGGATTATCAGCAACCATTTTGAGAGCTTCTTCCCCATTCCGAGCTACCCTTACCCTGTATCCTTCTGAGGTAAGATACGTTTCTAAGAGATAGCGAATGTTTGTCTCGTCCTCAACAACCAGAATCTCATCTTTTTTTTCTGTTTCTTGAAACGAAACATTTGATGGAGTGTTTTCCACTGCTGTTATTCTATTTCGGTTAAAAAACAATTCCTGCGGTTTCGACGCACTAAAATTATCCCAAATACTTTACATCGAGAGCCCTGGCAGCTTCTCCCTCATCCAGCCTGGAAACAGGAGTTGTAGAGGGAGCGTTGTAGAGAAGTTCTGGATTTTCTTCCACTTCACGTGCAATGGCAATCATAGCTTCAGCAAAACTATCCAGTGTTTCTTTTGACTCGGTTTCTGTAGGTTCGATCATCAATGCTTCATGAACAATCATGGGAAAGTATACTGTCGGAGCATGAAATCCGTAGTCTAAAAGTCGTTTTGCAATATCAAGAGTCCTTGCCCCTTTTTCTTTCTGCCAGTCTCCAGAAAGCACAAATTCATGCATGGCGTGTTGTTTGTGCGGCGGGGAATAATAGTTCTCCAATTTCCGCATAAGATAGTTTGCATTGAGAATAGCATTCTCGCTAACTCTTCGCAGTCCGCGAGTACCCAGCATTCTGATATAAACGTACGCTTTTACCATCACACCAAAGTTCCCGTAAAACTCCTGGACTTTTCCTATGGACTTAGGACGATCATAATCTAAAAAGAATTTCTCACTACTGCGTCCAATAACAGGAACCGGCAGATAATCTTTAAGATGAGACTTAACCCCAACAGGACCAGAACCAGGACCTCCCCCACCGTGCGGAGTTGAGAAGGTCTTGTGAAGATTAAAGTGCACAACATCAAAACCAATATCTCCAGGTCGAACAATTCCGAGAAGAGCGTTGAGATTGGCTCCGTCCATGTAGAAAAGCGCACCAACTTCATGAAGGAGACGAGCGATCTCTATTACTTGAGATTCAAAAAGTCCCAGAGTATTTGGATTTGTCAGCATGAAACCTGCCACATCTTCATCCAGGTGTGCCTTTAGATCGTCAAGATCTACCAGTCCCTCGGGTGTGGACTTAACCTGGACAGTCTCGTATCCTGAAATCGTAGCACTGGCAGGGTTGGTTCCGTGTGACGAATCAGGGAGAATGATTTTTTTGCGTGGATTTCCATGATCCTCGTGATAGACACGTATGATCTTTATACCTGTCAGCTCTCCGTGTGCACCAGCAGCAGGCTGAAGAGTAATCGCATCTAAGCCTGCAATAGCACAGAGATATTCTCCCAGTTCCCACATGAGTTGAAGAGCACCCTGAGCTCCTGATTCTTCCTGAAACGGATGAAGTGAACGGAACCCCTCAAGCTTCGAGAGATTTTCATTAATTTTGGGATTGTACTTCATTGTACATGAGCCCAGCGGATAGAAACCCTTGTCTATGTGGTGGTTGAGAATGGAAAGATGAACGAAATGGCGTACCACATCCAGTTCGCTCAATTCTGGCAAATTGGGAGATTTCTCCCTGAGATATTTTTTAGGAAATAGATCGCTCAGTGGAATTTCAGGTACATCCATTGGCGGAAGGGAAAAACCTTTGCGACCTTTTGAGCTGATTTCAAAAATAAGTGGTTCTGACATTTTTCAACTCCATGATTTGGTTAATTGAATATTTTTTTCTATAACAATCAATAAAAATGAGTATTGCAAATAAAAATATTACATCATTGAATTACCTTCTGCCAAAATTGGAAGAAGAGCCTGTTTTTAATCATCATTTTCCCCTGCAAATTTTTCGGGATAAGGACTGTTTTCCATGGTAGAGAACCAAATGATTCGATTCAAGATGTCATCCCTCCCGGAATCAATTTTGTCAAATTCCGGCAACAGAGACAATTTGGCATATTTTAGAGCTTCACCGTTGAGCGCTTTTAGAGGAGAATTCATTTCGTCAAGGGCGATTTGATTGGGAACAGCCGTGTAAGACGAAAAATCCGGTTTGGTTGTAAAGCAATCAAACATCGGGCTGGCACTGGCATCAATTTGATTCATTGGAGGAATACCCAATATCTGTTCAATTGTCCGCAGCATGGAGGTCTGGTTGTAATTTGTCTTAACCACCCTCTTCAATCGTGAATAAGGGCTAATGACAAAACCTACTGTTCGGTAAGCCGAAACGTGATCCCAACCGTCCTGTGAGTCGTCTTCTGTGACAAAAATAACCGTGTTTTTCCAGAATCGGCTTTTTGAAACGGCTTCCACAATTTGCCCCAGAGCCAGATCATTATCCGCAACCATTGCCCACGGTGTTGGATAACCTGGGCGCATACCGGCTGTATGATCCGAAGGAAGAGCCATGACTATCAATTGGGGAAACTGATCCCCGGCCATTTTTTCATAGGACTTCAGTTCTTTGATGAATCCTTCAGCTCGCAAAAGATCCGGGATTTTGTGATCGTAAGCCGGATATTCCTGAGAAAGAATCTTATTCACGGGAGCAATTGTGCTTTTGTTCACAAATTTAAAGGCTTTCTCCCCGGAGGTAAAATCAGTGTAAATATCCTTCCAGCTTTTCCATTGTTTGTGTATCCTGTCCAGCTATGAACGTACGGAATG
>CAZPNF010000044.1:0-3084 GCA_964587715.1 uncultured bacterium
TCAGAAAGCTAAGTCAGGCCATCCTGGCATGCCCATGGGTATGCCAGATTGTGCGTTTATTCTCTGGTCTAAGTATCTTAAATTTAATCCTGACGATTCTCGATGGCCTAACCGTGATAGATTTGTACTCTCAGCAGGACACGGCTCAATGCTTCTCTATGCTCTTCTTTACCTTGCTGGATTTGATGTTACTCTCGATGACTTAAAACAGTTTCGGCAGTGGGGAAGCAGAACCCCTGGACATCCAGAAAAGGGATGTCTTCCTGGTGTAGAAATGACAACTGGTCCATTAGGGCAGGGATTTGCCAGTGGAGTGGGGATGGCTCTTGCAGCTAAGATTATGGCTGAGCGGTTTAACTGCGATGATTTTTCTCCGATAGATCATTATGTATACGGCATTGTGAGCGATGGGGATTTGATGGAGGGCATATCTTCTGAAGCAGCTTCGCTGGCAGGTTATTTTGGGCTTGGGAATCTTATTTATCTCTACGATGATAACCATATCACTATTGAAGGAGAAACAAAATTAGCTTTTACCGAAGATGTAGAAAAGAGATTTTCTGCCTACGGTTGGCACACAGTGCGAATTGATGGTCACAATCATAATGAAATAGCTGAGGCCATCGAAAAAGGTATAGAAGAGAAAAATAGGCCAACGTTGATTCTGGCCAGAACACATATTGGTTATGGAAGTCCCAACAAGCAGGACAGTGCTTCGTCTCACGGTTCGCCATTGGGAGAGGAAGAAGTTATAGAAACCAAGAAAAATCTCGGCTGGCCGCTTGAACCAACTTTTTATGTCCTGGATGAAGTCCGAGAGCTTTTCAGTCGCAGAGTGAAAGACTTAAAAAAGGATTATGAGAAGTGGCAGAGAGATTTCAAAACGTGGCAGAAAAAACATCCTGATCTGGCTGTTTTATGGGAGAAACTCCAGACAAAAGAGATACCGGTTGATCTGGAGAAAAGTCTCATGGAATCGGTTTCAGAAGAGCCCGCTGCAACACGGGCAGTTAGTGGAAAGGTTATTCAAAAAATAGCAGAATTAATCCCTGGTTTTCTGGGGGGCTCAGCCGACTTATCCCCCTCAACAAAAACGTCCATTAATAACAGCAGTTCTATTGGACCCGGGAGCTTTAAGGGACGCAACATTCACTTTGGTATCAGGGAACACGGAATGGGAGGTGTTCTCAATGGAATGGCTCTCTACGGCGGGCTTATTCCGTACGGTTCAACTTTTCTCGTCTTTTCTGATTATATGCGGCCGTCTATTCGTCTCGCTGCGTTAATGGGGATTCAGGTCATTTATGTTCTTACGCACGACAGTATATTTCTCGGAGAAGATGGTCCTACACATCAACCAGTAGAACATATTGCTGCGTTGCGTGCAATTCCCGATCTTACTGTAATTCGGCCTGCAGATGGTCTGGAAACAGCAATGGCATGGGCTTGTGCTCTCAGAAGGAAGGACGGTCCCACTGCTCTATGCCTCACGCGGCAGAAAGTACCTTTTCTTAATCGTGCAGATGGGTTTGATCCAGCAGTAATTAAAAAAGGTGGATACGTAATATCAAAAGAGAAAAAGGTTAACCCAGATCTGATCATCATTGCCAGTGGTTCTGAGGTTGCCCCTGCTCTGGAAGGGAAAGTACTTCTTGAAAAGAATGGGAAAAGTGTGAGAGTTGTTTCTATGCCTTCCCTTGATTTGTTTAAGGAGCAGTCGAAGTCCTATAGAGATGAGGTAGTTCCCGGTAAAATTCCTGTTGCAGTTGTAGAGGCTGGTGTATCGCAGGGTTGGTATGAAATAACCCGTGCACCAATTCTTGTTATCGGTGTAAATCGATTTGGAGCTTCTGCTCCGTACAAGATTCTGGCAGAGAAATTCGGATTTACGGGCAAAGGTATAGCTGATATGATTCTTTGCTGGCTGGAGTCATGAAAAGGAGATGGGCACTTTTCTTCATTAAACTTGCCATTGCAATTGTTGCAATGGTGGTTCTTATAAAAACGGTTAATTTCAGAGATATTGATTCTGCTTTTCAGAATCCGCAAAATCCAGTTTTTATATTGCTGGCATTTTTTCTTCTTTTACCCAACATTTTTCTCCAATTGTATCGCTGGAATTATCTTATACGTTTGCTAAAGCCTGATGTGTCTCCCATGGAATCTATTAGCTCTTTCTTCGGTGGTATGGTGGTGGGATTTGTTACTCCAGGCCGTATAGGTGAAGTTGGCCGTTCTCTTTTCTTAAAGAATGTGGATCGATTGCAGGGTGTGGGACTTGTGTTCATTGATAAACTCTATTCTTTTTTAACAATACTCGTGGGAGGTATCTGGGGGCTTGTTTCATTGCTGATTTATCATTTTAATTACGGTGCTTTTATCCTCTGGCCACTTTTTACCATTGCTCTTTTAGTAACTGCAAGCGGACTTATTATTGTTATAAATCCTCAAGTTATAAGAACCCTTCTTTATAATCTTTCCCTGTTGTTGCCATACCGCGATAAGATTAAACAGATTATTAGTTGTATTGATAGTTTCCAGAAGAAACAGGCTGTTTTCTTTTTGTTTCTTTCCTTTTTGCTTTATTTTGTTTATATACTCCAATTTTGTCTTCTATCATTTGCCTTTCAGAAGATTCCATGGACTACTGCAGTAACTGCAACAACTTCCACGATTTTTGCCAAGACACTTTTCCCCGTTTCCCTGGCTGATCTCGGGATTCGAGAAGGAGCTTCAGTATACTTCTTTTTGAAATTTCATGTTGAAAAGGTGACAGCTTTTAATAGCGCTCTTCTACTTTTTGCCATCAATGTATTAATACCCACTTTAATAGGATTATTCTTTCTGCCCAGGTTAAACTGGGGGAAAGACTCTTAGAGTTTGTTCTTATTGACTTAACGATCCCCTCCATATTTTAGTTTGGTACAATGTTTGCGCTCTGTCTTCTCATCTGATATATGAACAAGAGTTTATCAAATTTTTTGTTTGAAAGTTGATTTGACTTAGAAAGGATGCCTATGAATTCGGAAACCAATAATAAGAAGATACGCAGGACAAAGACAAGAAAAAGACGGTCAATTTCGC
>CAZPNF010000044.1:3094-9738 GCA_964587715.1 uncultured bacterium
TTTCGCAGTATTGGTGGCTCTGGGGAAGCGGTTGTATTGTTATCGCTTTTTTGATTTTGGCTTTAGTCCAGGTTTATTTGTCCTATCGAAGAAGCTCCTTCAGGATGGAGAAACTAAGCCATGAAGTGGTGGATCTCCGTTCAGCAATGAATATTGATAGTGTCAGGCAGTACAAGATACAGAAGATTATGAAAATAATTCTTTTTCACAATTCTTCTCTTTCATCCGATGAGGTTTACAGTATAGCAAGTGAGATATACGAAATGTCGATTAAGTACACCAACTTAGATGTTGATCTTCTTTGTGCTGTTATCACACATGAAAGTGCTGGCAAATGGGACCCGAAAATCGTTTCAAAAGCCGGTGCCTTAGGATTGATGCAAATTATGCCTGTAACAGGTTTTTTCTTGTCCGAGTACGAGAACATTTCCTGGACATCCCCGGAAGAGATTTTTTTCAACCCGATTTACAATATCCGGCTTGGTTCAAGGTTTCTTTCCATGCTGATTGAGAGATACGGTTTTGATGGCGGACTGGCAGCTTACAATGGTGGTGAGAAGCAGGCTGCTATCTGGCTTAAAAATAGAAAAGACGATAAATACCTCTGCACTGAGACTCGGGGATATATACCGGCTGTTCACAAACTCTACGATAAATACCAGGCTAAAGGGTTGTAGGTGAGTTGAAATCCCAATTTCCAAAGTCTAAATTCAAGACAACTTCTTTTGTTAGTGAACAGTCGTAAATATTCCTGAAAAAGATGCTGTAAACCCCAAGCACGAAATCCTAAATTCTAAACAATACCAAACGACCGAAATTCAAATGACCAAAACCCCAGTTGCCTGTTTCTGTCATTTGAGATTGGGATTTTGGATTTGTTTGGTATTTAGATATTTTGATTTAGGATTTATCACTAAAAACCCGTCGTTCTGAGTGAGTCTCGATTTTTGTCGAGACGAACGAAGAATCTGGGGTGGTGGGATAAGATTTAACACTCAGCAGAATTAGATTCCTCGCTCCGCTCGGAATGACATGGACTGCGTGTCATTCTTAAGGAGTGGTGATTTATCGGCACGATGAAGAATCTCCTGCCACTTAACATTTCTGATCGTTTCCACGATCGTTCCAAAGATAAACGAAGTGGTCTTTGGAACGATCTCTCAGAAATACTACTTCTACTCAGAAAAAGGGACGTTGAAAAAAACGTCCTTTTTTTTATTTTTGAATTTGCCATTTACTCTGTTTTTTTTATATTGTTTTCATGTTCATGTGAAATTTTCAATAAGGGCTGGAGTGAAGATTCTTTTTATCAATTCGATTCAAATGTTTGGTGGGGGGGAGGTTTGGTTGTTAACAATGATGCGAGCATTAATGAAAAGAGGACATCATGTTTATCTTCTCTGCCGTCCTCATGCTCCCCTTGAGATCCGTGCCAGAGTACAAGAGTTTAATGTGTATACCATGAGTATGCGCGGGGATTTTGATCCTGTAGTAATTTATAAAACGTGGAAACTTATCCGAAGACTGCGCGTTGATGTTGTTTGTACAAATATGGATAAAGAACTTCGGTTTGGTGGTATAGCAGCAAAAATGGCAGGTGTTCTGGCAATAGTTCCACACCGTCAAATCGATTATCCTCTGAAAAATACATGGACATATCACTGGACATATGCTCATGTTGCCACTGGAATTATTGCTAATTCTTCTGCAACAAAGAAATCCTTAATGAAAAACAGTCCATGGCTTCCTGCTGGGAAAATTCGTGTGATCTATCTTGGTGTAGAATACTTCCGATTTTCATCTCCGGCTAAGAAAAATTTGCGAAAGGAGATGGGTATTTCTCAAAAAGATTTCTTGGTGGGATTTGTTGGCCAACTTGATGAACGGAAAGGGGTTGAAACGTTTGTTAAAAGCTTCTGTTTTTTGTCAGAAAAAAAGTCTCATGTTACTCTCCTTGTAGTTGGAGAGGGGAAGCTTAAAAACCGCTTGATGGATATGGCATCTCAATGTCATGGAAGAGTAATTTTTGCTGGATACCGGAATGATGTGGATGAGGTTATGAAGTGTATTGATGTGTTGGTTCTGCCGTCTTTCTGGGAAGGATTTGGCATTGTTCTTATTGAAGCCATGGCTGCTGGAAAACCTGTAGTTACGACACGAACAAGCAACATGCCTGAAATTGTTACAGACAAAAAAGATGGCTTTCTTATTCCACCCGGTGATGAGGATAGTCTGACAAAAGTATTGATCAATTTAATAGAAAAACCTGAATTGAAAAAAGAGATGGGACGGCTGGGACAGAAAAAAGTACAGAAGCAGTTTACCTTGGAGAAGATGGTTGATCAAACAGAAGATTTTTTCCTCCAGCTGGCTGAAAGGATTTGATGGGTGCGACTTTTAGGAGGTAATCAGGAATGAAGACAAACCAGATTCTTGGTATCATCGGGGGAATGGGGCCTCTTGCCACGGTCAAATTTTTTGAGAAGTTAGTGGAGCTTGTCCCAGCAGAGAAGGATCAAGATCATCCGAGAATTCTAATAGATTCCAATCCTAAGATACCTGACAGAACAAATGCAATCTTTGGAAACGGTCCTTCACCTGTCCCATCTATTGTCAGAACAGCTTTTGGTCTAAAAAATTGTGGCGTTGATTTCCTGGCAATCCCGTGCGTTACAGCACACCACTACTTTGAGGAGATCCAGAAAGCAGTGGATATTCCCATTATTCATATGATTCGTGAGACTGCGGAGAAATATAGATCCAATTTTTCCGGGAAAAGAGCTGGTCTTCTTGCCACAAGCGGTACATTAAGAACAAAAATTTTTCAGAATTTTTCCCCCCCAATGTCTTTCATCATCCCCGACCAGGATACTCAGACAAATTTTGTGATGAAAGCCATATACGGAGTTAAAAGCGAGGGACTCGCTGGTTCTAAAACTCTTATACTGAAGGCGTGTGAAAAATTAATCTCCGATGGTGCAGAACTTATCATTGCTGGATGTACGGAGGTGCCGATTATCCTGAAGCCAGAAGATATTTCGGTACCCTTGCTCGATCCGCTTACAGTTTTAGCCGAGGTATGTGTTAAACGTATGTTGAATTTGGAGAGAGTTTGATCATAGGCTGGTTCAGATTTGTAATCTGAACCGTACGGTTTTGTTTTTATCAAAATTTAATCAAACATAATGGTTCAAGTTACAAACTTGAACCAGCACATGTAAAAGAACTATGAATCGATTTCCAATTATTTTTATCATAATGTGGACATTTGTTGTTTCTTCATTACATGGGTATGGAACTGTTAATTTGCCAGCATCCCCTGATACCCTGCAGAGAGGAATCTCTTTCCCGATGGGTGCAGTTTCATTTGCCGATTCAATTGTTCTTTACGATCCGGGGGCTATGGGTAAGGGGACAGGAGATGAACCTGCTCCAGAATTTCAAAAACCCGAACTGGCACTGGGTGTGTCAGATTATGATTCTCTCAAAGATACTGGTTATGTTTCCCTTGGAAAAGGCGGCACACTCGTTCTTAAATTTATTGATAATGTTCTTATTGATGGTCCGGGTCCTGATTTTCACATTTTTCTTGTTGATACTGAAGATGTTTTTGTCTGGATTAGTAAAGATGGATATATTTTTACTCCAGTGGGGGAAACATCGAGAAACAATGCCAGTATAGATATTCACGCTTATGCTGAACCAGGAACTGTATATTCTTACGTGAAGCTCAGAGATGATCCTGATCAAGGAGAGGAGAAAGGACCATCACCGGGGGCAGATATAGATGCAGTGGGGGCAATCAATGCTGCTGTCAGGATAAGAATTCCTTCTGACCGGTTATTTGAAGATAGAACGGCAAAGTTCAACTGTGATACTCTGACTGTTCTTTCTATTGCTGCAGAAAAGATTCGCAGGGTTAAACATGCGCGAGTCCTTATATCTGCTTATACTGACAACCGGGGGTCTGAAGATTTCAACATGTTTCTCTCGCAGGAGCAGGCTTATGCTGTAAGAAATTATTTTTTGGATGTGGCGAATCTTACTGATGTTAGTTATACAGTTATTGGATGGGGGAATACACGGCCCGTTGCTTCTAATGATTCTGATGAGGGTCGTAAAAAAAACCGGCGTATTGAAATTATAATCCGGGCAGAGGGAAAAAGTAATAATTGAGAATTGAGAATTGAGAATTAACAATTGATAATTGAAATTGTTACGATCGTTAACAATCTGTTGTCCCCCTCAAAGGGGACGTTCCGGTTGCGGGAAGGCTCTTTTCTTTGATTGTCTTGAAGATGAATAAACCTTTTATATAGCAATAATTTGAAATTTTGAGTCAAGTTTTTAATAAGTGTATTTATCATGCATGCACATAAGAGAAATCAAAGATTAAATATCAAAAATCAAAATGACAATGAAAAATGTAAAATTAATCATAACTACTGAAATAGATTTCGTTGTTAGACATATACATAATTTCTGTCATTTTTACATTTTGATATGTAATTTTGGTATTTGATTTTTGATGTTTAATCTCCAGATTTTAATTACACAAAAACTTATTTGTGTACTTCTCGTCGGTTTGAGGTGAAGCTTCGCTAGATATTTCTTAAAAAAATCTCTGCCAAATTAATTTAAGAATGGAAGGATCAAACCAATGCAAAATCCTCTATCAGATGAGCTTTATCACTCAAGAGTCAAACCGAGAAAGCCTGATCTTCGCGGAGATTACTTTAGAGACCAAACAGCCATCATTCATGCAACTCCTTTCAGGCGTCTCAAGCACAAAACCCAGGTTTTTTTCTCTCCCCAGAACGATCACATCTGCACTCGCATAGAACACGTTTTGCATGTTTCTACCATTGCTACAACGATCTGCAAAGGATTGGGACTTGACGTAGAGCTTGCGCAGGCCATAGCACTTGGTCATGATCTTGGTCACGCCCCTTTTGGCCACGTCGGTGAGAAAGTCCTTAACGAACTTGCTGAGAAAATGGGCGGGTTTATTCACGAAGTACACAGTCTCAGAGTGGTTGATAAAATTGCCCGTAATGGAGAGGGTTTAAATCTTACGTATGCTGTCCGAGACGGAATTATTTCCCACTGTGGTGAAGAGTTCCAAAAAGTTCTCACCCCTGGCCAGGAGCCTAAAAAACTGGAGGCCATAACGACCCGACAGACATCTCCTCTTACCTATGAGGGCTGTGTTGTCCGTGTGGCTGACAAAATTGCCTATCTTGGTAGAGATATCGAAGATGCTATTACAGCAGGGTTGATTACCACTAAAGATATTCCTGTAGATTTGAGAAAAAATCTTGGAACAACCAATGGGGAAATTATTGATACACTGGTTATGGATGTCGTGAAAAGTTCGGCAGGAAAAGAGGAGGTAGCTTTTTCTGATGCCAAATATGAACTCATATGTCGCTTAAAAGAATTTAACTACAAGAGAATTTATAATAATCCTATTCTTCTGAAGAGTGATGAATCAATTGCAGCTCTTTTAAAGCATCTTTTTAGTCACCTCTTGAAAATTTACCTGGAATATGGAGACGAAGAAGAAGCTTACAATAGTTCTTCGTTCAAAGTGGACAGACATTTCTGGCAGTTTTTTTCCAGACGGAAGAACCTTTATGTTTCAGAAGTTTATCCCGAAAGGTGCGTTGTTGATTTTGTTGCGGGCATGACAGATTCGTATGCTCTGGAATCGGCCCGTGAGATTCTTTTTCCTCAACCTCTTGGTTTTCATTGAATCGGGATGAAAAAGAAATGTTGACAGGAAAGTAATTATTTTGCAAATTAAAGGTTGTGTACTTCTCGTCAGTTTGAGGAGAAGCTTTTTTAGGAGATAATCCAAATGTAAGGAGGAGACAGTGGGTTCTACTTCACGAGAAACTATTGCAGTTATTTTAGCCGCTGGAAAAGGTGTGCGTATGAAATCTGATTTTCCTAAAGTACTCTATCCTCTCATGGGCAAACCAATGGTTTCCTACGTGCTTGAAGCATGCAAGAAAGCCGGAATAAATCGTATACTCCTTGTTGTTGGTCACCGAGCCGATCTGGTTCGGGAATCCGTAGGGCCTGGTTATGAGTATGTGGAACAGTCTGAACAGCTTGGGACCGGTCATGCGCTGTTGGTGGCTGCAAAGGCTTTGAAAGGGGTTAAAGATGATATTCTTGTACTCGCTGGTGATACGCCTCTCCTTACTGCAAATATTCTTCGTAAGTTAATCAAGCATCATAAAAAAGCAGGGGCGGCTGCCACAATGATGACTGCCATTATTGATCCACCGCCAGCTTACGGCCGAATTATCAGAGATGAATCCGGGCATGTATTGCGAATAGTCGAAGAGCGCGATGCTTCTGTTGAGGAGAAGAAAATTACTGAAGTCAATACCTCGCATTACTGTTTTCAGGCTAAAGATGTTTTTCCGCTTCTATCTTTGTTAAAAAGGGATAACGATCAAAAGGAATACTACCTCACAGATGTGATCCATCTTCTGGTACAACGACAAAAAAAGGTAGAAACTTTAACGCCCGATGATCCCCACATACTGGTAGGTATTAATAGTCGATTTGAGCTGGATAAAGCTACCAGTATGTTTAATAAAATCATTGTACAATAAATAATAAACAGTGGA
>CAZPNF010000045.1:0-4876 GCA_964587715.1 uncultured bacterium
GATTCGCCGAAAAGAAAAAGAAGGCGAATCTACGGAGCCGGTGATGCCGACGTTATACAATTAGAGAAAATGAGAACTATCAATAGAGAGAAAATAAAAAAAGATTTGATTTTTGCTTGTCTTGGCAATTGTCTATATAGTCCTTATGAAATATTAAAGGATTATTTTGAGACTACGAAAGAATTATTTAATAAAAAAATTAAGAAACTTGACCAAAAAAAGAATAATAGATGTGATGTTGAAGATATTTGTCTTATCGAAGATGATTATAAATCTTATCATAGAATTTCAACATTTATCATATCTTATAGTATATTTGATAATTTATTAAAATCACTTTGTAGTACTTTAAATCGGATACTGGGTGATAATATTAAAATCTATCAATGGAGAGGTATATTACAAAATTCAAAAAAATATCTATTAAGCAAAAAAGTTGATATTTCAAAATATGATGATGAATATAATGAAATAGACCTTTTACGAATATTAAGAAATTCATATGCACACACATCTGGCTGGTTATATTCTGATGATACTGAGCACAATAAACTAATAGAAGCTATTAATTCTCAGATTGGACTCATGAAATTGATTGTTTTGACTAAACATAATGATTCATATAAGATAAAGTTGACAGATGAATTTATAATAGAGGCACAACAAAAAATGCAAGATTATTTAATTAATCTTTTCAAAGAAATTCGAATCTCATGTGAAAATAGTAATTGAAAATTCAATATGGAAACAAATTTTGTTTCTTGTTTAAGGGGTGTAAAGTGAAAATTCCTAAATTTCAAAATTTAATTATGGTGATATGTTTTGTGCTAATAAATTCTATAAGTCATAGTCAAGATATACCAAGTTGCTACGATATTGTTAAAACAAAAGATAAACCAGGTGTTATTTCACAATGTGCTCCAATAATGCTTACTGATAGTATAGCCTATGACTTTCTTCATGGGGAGTTTGGCGAAATTGTAAAAAAAATCGGATATGATTGGTACATAATTATACCAACAGGAGAATCTTTTGATCCTCTTCTTTGGGAATTATTAATGACTCTTGTATCTTCTGTTCAAACATTATACAGTGAAAATGCCGATTGTTATATTGTTGAAGCACCAAAAACAAAGAGAGAGGCACAATTGCTGCTTCTCGGGGGATATCCCAAAAATAAAATAAAGGCATATGCAAAATATATAATGCCTGAAGATCTATTTTCTTTTGAACGCAAAAGAGCCACATATCCACCTGAATGTTTTCATAGAATTTACAAAATGTTTGTATATTAATTATGTATAACAATGTGCTGCACAAGGATTTGAAACAGCTACGGTTTTTTGACAATTTACGACTTGTGGACTCTCTCGGGTCAGCTGAGTCTTTCCATGTTTCAAACCTGTGAGCACTGCCGTTCGCGGCGCACCGAGAACTCATGATAAAGGCATTCGTTTATAAAGATTTCCCAACCCCTTTTGGGAAAAGGGAAAATAAAAGAAGACCACCCATACTCCCAAACCCAAGAACTGGGGTTTAGGTAAAAGGAATTTCATCCCCTGAACCCAACACATAAAGGGCTCAGGAAAGGAAAAAGGAACCCCAACCCAACTGACAATGAATAAGCTGCCAAGACGAAAAAAAATGTTGTGCGCCGCGAATGTCGGCATCACCTCCCTTCCACCATGTTCGCGGCAACAAATAATAGAGTATCGTTGTTTCTTAATGTTATGGACTTTAATTTAAATTCGATGGCTGCTTTTCTGTTATTTGGCCGCGAACCACCGCATCCACACGGTCTCCTTCGATTCGCCGAAAAGAAAAAAAGGCGAATCTACGGAGCCGGTGATGCCGACGTTATGCTTTGGATGGCTAACGCCATCCATTCATATAAAAATAATACGTCGGGTGTCCCGGGTGTGACAACTATTACCACAACTCCGTGTGGCACGAGCCCTTCGGCATATGATAAAAACCACCAAATCAAGGAGGTAAGAGTATGAAACGATTGAATTGGCAGATCTTGTTGGGTGTGTCCCTGCTCGTTCTGTCTGCTGTCTTTTATTTCCTGCACTATTTGATATTCAGGGATTCCCATCATATATTCATTTACCTGGTTGGAGATGTGGCCTTTGTGTTTATTGAAGTTCTGCTGGTGACCCTGATCATCCACCGCGTCCTGGCACAAAGAGAAAAAAAGGGACGACTGGAGAAGCTGAATATGGTCATAGGAACCTTTTTCAGTGAGGTAGGATCAAGGCTTCTGGAGATCCTTTCCGACCTGGACCCCGAGACAGAGCATCTTCAGCAGGAACTGGCAGTGGAGGAAAGATCCTCCAATCAGGAGTACCAGAGAGTCACCCGATGGTTGCGCGGGCATGATTATTCCGTGATGGCAGAAAAAGTGAACTGTGAAGATGTAAAGACGTTCTTGATGGAGAAAAAGGATTTCCTGTTGAGGTTGTTGGAAAATGCCAATCTGTTGGAGCACGAATCCTTCACAGACCTGCTTTGGGCGGTGTTTCATCTGGCAGAGGAGTTGGGTGCACGAGAGGATCTGAAGGGCTTGCCGGATAAAGACCATAATCATTTATGTGGTGATATAAACAGAGTGTATGGGCAGTTGGCTCGTCAATGGCTTGATTACATGGAACACTTGAAGGGTAGTTATCCATATCTGTTTTCTTTGGCGCTGAGGATGAATCCATTCAATCGCAGCGCATCGCCCGTGGTGCAAGGACCGTAAGGAAGTGTTGTATCAATAAAAAAGGAGGAAAACCATGCCTGAGTTTGGATCGCCCTTTTCCGGGGCAGCAAAGGACAGAAAACTGACTGATCAAGAATTGATCCGAGCCATCCGTTTCATGGTGGCTGCGGAATACGAAGCGATTCAGCTGTATATGCAGCTCGCAGAGTCAACAGACAATAAACTCGCTATCGAAGTACTCAAAGACATCGCAGACGAGGAACGCGTTCACGCCGGCGAATTTCTCAGGCTGCTACACGAGCTCGCGCCCGACGAAAAGAAGTTCTATGACGAAGGCGCGGAAGAGGTGGAAGAGGAGATAGAGAAACAGAAGTAGAGTATTGTCACATTATAAAACAACATCATGGATCGCACCTCAGGTGTGACATCAATAAAAAATCACCATGTGGCACGAGTCCCGATTCATCGGGATTGTGCCACACATTTTTCATTTTTTGATCAGGTCACCCGTCACTCAAAAATTTGATCAGGATTGATTAAAAATACGGTTCTATGATGCCAAGCATACAAAGATATCTATTCAGGGTATTCACAAAATTACTTTCCCTCCGAATGAATTCGATTACATCGATACCCAAGTTACGGACTTTTTCGGAAAAGATATCCAGATCACTAACGCTTCCTGATGATGTCACCTCGCGTAGGAACCGGGTAGATGGAGTTTCTGTTGAATGGATCGTTCCACCTGTTGTATCTTCAAAATCGGTAATAATGTATTTACATGGAGGGGCTTGGGTACTGGGTTGGTATAACAACCATCGCGTGCTTGTTGCCCACATCGGACGAGCATCAAAGAGTCGTGTTTTAGCAGTCAATTATCGACTGGCACCCGAAAATCCATTTCCAGCAGCTCTTGAAGACAGCCTTGCAGCTTATCACTGGCTTCTAAAAGATGGGATCAAGCCAAATCAGATAGTCATAGCAGGTGATTCGGTCGGGGGCAATTTGACATTGGCAACGTTAATGTCTCTTCGTGAAGGTGGTGATCCCCTACCTGCGGCTGCCGTATGTATTTCTCCAATGACGGACCTTGCGGGCACAGGCGAAACATTGCATACAAATAAAGATGTACTCCTGACGGCTAAATTTGCATTGTCAATGTCGCGTCATTATATTGGGACCCAGGACTCGCGTATTCCCTTGATTTCGCCCCATTACGGCGATATGACAGACCTGCCGCCATTACTGATTCATGCAGGTGAAAATGAAATTTTGTTGAGTGATGCCCAACGACTTGCAGACAATGCCCGAAATGCTGGTGTCAATGTAACGCTGGATGTCTGGCCCAAAATGTGGCATGTTTGGCATACATATGTACCCTATCTTCCTGAGGCAAAACGAGCAGTTGAGGCAATAGGCAATTTTGTGCGGCAACATGTGATGAGTGACGCAGATGAAAAAATTACAAACATCACCTGACATTATCTTACCCTTGAAATAACGTTGGTAATTTTTTGAAAATTTTAATATATTTTATGTAAATACATTTTCGCATATTCCGAAACATAAATCTTATACCAAAATCAACAAATACCGACTACTTTTATTGATTCAAAAAAAGGAGCGGCGTATGAAAAGGTTGATTTATGCTTGGCTATTATTCCTTCTTTTACTAAACAATTCCTTATCAGCACAAACAGGTGTCCGATTCGGATTCAGGGGCGGGTACAGCATGGCGACCCAGTATGGAATCAAGGATCCAAGCCTTCCGTACACAGTGGATAATTTTTTCAGGCATGGACTGGCAGGCGGTATTCTGATTTTTTATCCCATCACTGAATCTTTTGGCATTCAGCAGGAATTTCTCTACGTCATGAAAGGATCCAGGCAAGACATTGCCATGACTGACCTTCCAGTGGAAATCCATACTGAATATGATATCAATTATTTTGAACTCCCCATTGTTTTTCGTTACACCTTTGTCCGATTGGGGAGTTTTAAGATTTTCGGGTGCAGTGGTTTTGCCATGTCCATTATGCTCAATGGAGAATACCGGTTAAACGGTACTATTGAAATTGACGGTGAGCCGGCCCCCTTTTCACTAACCGATAGTATGAAAGGAGTGGATATCTTCGATTACGCTTTTCTCTATGGGGCCGGTCTGGAATT
>CAZPNF010000045.1:4886-6916 GCA_964587715.1 uncultured bacterium
TATCCTTTTTGGTAAAAATTGTTTTTTTGAATACCGCTTTACCATTGGGTGGAACACATTGATGATGCCGACCTTTGCAGGCGAGGATCCTGCACCTCTGCGGAACCAGGGTTATATTTTTACATTGGGGATGTATTTATAAATATGGCTAAACAGGAAGCCTTTGGTTCATTTTAAAAGCATGGGTGGTGTACCCGGGAGAGTTTTTGTTTCAACCGTTGAAACAAGGATAATTATATGGGACAGAAAAAAACCAACAAAAAGATTTTGCTGGATCTCGACACCGTTAAAGAATTGTGGTCAAAAACCTACAATACAAAAGGGAAACCCGATTGGTCTCATATTCTCCCCTATTATGATGATCATATATATTTCAGGGATTCCATTCAGGAAATACGAGGAATCGAAGAATTTAAAGCAATGACCGAGCGTCTGACAAAACGTTCAAAAGATTTAAAAATGAATATTGTCAGGGCTCTTAAACAGGATAATAATATATTCATTGAATGGGAAATGACCATCCGTTTTAAGAAAAATCCAAGTTCAGTACTATATGGCTCAAGCCGTCTGACACTCAATGAAGAGGGTAAAATTGTGGAACAAAGAGATTACTACGATTTATGGGGAGATATTTTTGACAATATACCAAGATTTGGCAATGCATACAGGAAATTTATGAAAAGTAAGTTTGGATAAAAAGTGATTATGAAGATAAACCGAAAATTCTTTAAATATTTTAAAGAATATCAATTGTCTAACATAGTTGCAATGATTAAAAACAGTCAGTTGAATCCCAAAATTTGCGCTGATGGTTTCAATAAAAAATTGATTGTCATAACCGGAGCCACATCGGGAATCGGTTTTTTAACAGCTCGAAAATATGCCTCTCATGGCGCAAACCTGCTGTGCATCAATCGAAATCAAAAGAAATCGGAGGCTATGCGCCGTGAGATTGAAAGTGAATATGGCGTCAAATGCAATTACAAAATAGCTGATTTGAGTATTTTACGGGATATTCATCGAGTGGCAGAAGAACTTGTAAGCCTTAATACCCCGATTGATGTACTGATACATAATGCAGGTATTTACCTGACAAAAAGAGAAGTAACTCCCGATGGAATTGAAAAGCTTTTTATAGTTCACTATCTTTCTTCCTTTATCATAAATTACATTTTAATGGATAAACTGAAATCTCAGGAAAAAGCCAGAATTTTACTGGTTAGTTCCGAGGGTCATCGTTTTGCTGCCTGGGGGTTGAGATTGGATGATTTGAATTGGGACAAACGGCATTATACCGGCTTAAAAAGTTATGGCTCCGCTAAAATTGCCCAGCTTTTATCCATGATCGTGTTTGATGAACATTTTATAAATACGGGTGTGACGATAAATGCAGTACATCCCGGAGCGGTTAAAACGGATACAGGTCAGGAAAACGGACCGGTGTACCGCTGGTTTAAAAGGAATTTTTATGATAAAGCATTAAAATCCCCTGAAGTATCGGCCGAAGCATTGTATTATCTCGGCGTCTCAAAAGAGATCGAGACAGTCAGTAGAAAATACTTTAATTTAACCACTGAAGAAGAACCCACACCGCCTGCCCTGGACAAAGAGGTGGCTTACGAACTTTGGGAAAAAAGTCTGGAATTAGGTGAATTGCAGGGCACAAAATAGTCAATGTTGTCAAAGAACTGGTTTTTAAATTTTATGGATTAAAATATTATGTCTAAAAATAAATACAATACCATCATCGTAGGGGGAGGTATCGCGGGATTGACATCGGCAGCTTATCTCTCACGAGAAGGACAAAAAGTATTGCTTATTGAAAAAAATAAGGAATGCGGAGGACTGGTTAATTCATTTACCCGGGACGGGTTTCATTTTGATGCCGGAGTAAGAGCCCTGGAAGATGCCGGCATAATTTTTTCTATGCTAAAAGATTTAGACATTCATCTGGAAGTGGTTAAGAGTCCGGTTTCTCTGGGCATAGAAAATGAAATTTTGCATATAGAGGGTTTGGATAGTGTAAAAGA
>CAZPNF010000045.1:6926-9617 GCA_964587715.1 uncultured bacterium
CCCGGAAAGTGAAGGAGAGATTGATTCGGTTATAAAAATCATCCGGAAAATAATGAAACACATGGATGTACTCTATGGAATAGAAAATCCGGTATTTAAAAACTTAAAGCGTGACAGAAAATTCATTTTTAAAAAACTTTTACCCTGGCTTCCGAAATTCATTTTTACCGTTGGAAAAATAAACCGCATGAACATGCCGGTTGAGGGTTATTTAGAATCGATTGTAAAGAATCAATCCCTCAGAGATATTATATCACAGCATTTCTTCAAAAATACACCGACTTTTTTTGCACTGAGCTATTTTTCATTGTATCTGGATTATTTCTATCCCAAAGGCGGGATAGGAAAATTGGCGGACGCTGTAAAAAGTAAAATAATAGAATCCGGCGGAGAAATAACGACTGAGACCAAAATCATTGAAGTCATGACTGATAAGTGTGTTGTGATGGATCAGGAGAATGTGACTTACCGATATGACCATCTGATCTGGGCTGCTGATTTAAAAACGTTTTATAAAATTACAAAAACCAGAGGCTTGTCACCCAAAATCCGGACAAAATTCGAAGATACCAAAATCAGGATGCTGAATAATCGAGGCGGAGATTCTGTTTTTACTCTGTTTGTAGAAGTGGATGAGCCCCTTGAGAGTTTCAGAAAAATCGCACATGGTCATTTCTTTTATACTCCTTCAAAACTCGGTTTGGGTAAAACGCACTGGAACGAGCTGAATAATCTGCTTAGAAATTTTGAAAAAATAAATAAAGAACAGGTTTTGGCCTGGCTCGATAAATTTACCAGCCTCAACACTTACGAAATTTCTATTCCCGGACTCAAAGATCCTGAACTAGCCCCACCGCGAAAAACAGGCCTGATTATTAGCTTACTTGCCGAATATAATTTATTCAGCAAAGTTCAGGAAGCAGGATGGTACGATGAATTTAAAAAGGAGCTTGAAAATCACATTTTGAACGTCATATCCAATTCTATCTACCCGATGTTGAAAGATAAAATTATCAGGCGCTTTTCTTTTACACCGATAAGTATTGAAAACAGGATTGCCAGTTCTGAAGGAGCGATTACAGGATGGTCCTTTGAAAAACCGGTACCAGTCGTTAACAAAATACAGTTCTCTAATCGCTCAGTCCTGACACCCATTCCTTCAATTTATCAAGCCGGACAATGGGCCTACAGTCCTGGGGGTGTACCGATGTCGATTCTGACCGGCAAATTGGCCGCAGATAAAATTCTGAAAAAATAATTAGAATTCTATTCTCGTTTCTCGTTTCCAGCCTCCAGGCAGGGAATGCAGTCTGCCGGCCCCAGCTGGCAATCAAGAATTCGAGGCTGGAGCCTCGAGAATGGGTTCCCAGTCAGGAGGCTGGGAACCAGATGTAAAGCCGATATTTACCTGAAAACACAACTCCAGAACGTGGACCTGGAGATCGGCGACCTGATCGGCCTGATTGATCAGCTGCGTGAAAGCACATATTTCATGCATAGCATTGATCTAAAGGTGTTGTCCCTCTGGGGAGAGGCAAGCAGCGGCTTTGAGCGATTGGGCATACAACAATTGGATTGATACAACAGCCGGGCTGCTGAAGTGCAGATATGCACGTGAAAGGGGTCCGGTTTTTTCATAATAATAGGAATCGAATATTTCCTGATATTGGAAATTTCCTGCTATTAGACAATTTTTTCCTAATGTTGGGAAAATATTCCTGTCCAACAGAGGCTCTGCCTCTGTGAAATCAGATGTATAGTTGCAGGGGCCAGAGGGCCCCTACGCTACTCTAAAGATGTGGGAAATACAATATGGCGAAGTAAGAACTTTAGGTTTGACTCATCGAATAGTGAGATAGAATTGTACAATAATAGGCAAAAAGATTTTGGTGTTTTGGTAAATAATATAATGTTAGCCAGAGAGGTGTTATTATGAAAATAAGAATTTACCTACTTGGTACCATCTACTTTATTTTGAGTTCCTTTTGTTATGCTGGCAAAATTTATTTAAGAGAAAATATTGTACCTTGTATTGTTTTGTTAGAACAAAAAGGTGATATCGCTACAATAAATATCAATGGAGTAAAATCAGAATTGTGGTATAAAGAACCAGGCAGTTCCGAACCTAAACCATGTTATCAATCTTCTCAAGGTACCGGATTTTTGGTTTCTTCTGGAAATAATAAGCTTTTCCTTGTAACAGCAGCTCATGTAGCACGTATGATGACTTCATCAGCAAAGGTTATCCTCAAGGGAGAAAATGATGCTCCAATTATTTTAGCTCTGTCAGTAGTAAGTGGTTTTAAAAATGAACTACCTTGGGTTATTCATTCAGAAGCAGATGTCGCAGTGTTACCGTTATCTCCTGTAAAAGATATTTTTTTAAAATACTTACAAAAACACTTTCTTCCTCAAAGTATTATTTCATCTGAAAAGACTTCCCCTTCAAGAGATGACCCTCTAACTATTTTTGGATTTCCTCTTGGTTTTGGTGCTGTAAACACCTTTTCTCCTTTAACAAAAACAAGTCATCCATCAAGTAGTTTAATGCAGCTTTCTAGATTCGACAATGGGATGGTAACTACCTTTTATATGTTAGAAGATCCTAGCATTACAGGGTATAGTGGTGGGCCAGTTTTTGATATTTCTATGGTAAAAATTGGAGGAATAACTACTACTGGTTCTGGTACA
>CAZPNF010000046.1:0-4708 GCA_964587715.1 uncultured bacterium
AGGGCCTGGAGATGAAGTTATCACTACACCCTTTACATTTGTAGCCACCGTAGAAGTGATTGCCCTGCTCGGTGCGAAACCTGTTTACGTGGACATTAAACCGGACACATATCTCATCGATCCAGATAAAATTGAAAAAGCTGTTACCTCCAAAACTAAAGCCATAATCCCTGTTCATCTCTACGGCCAATCTGCTGACATGGATAAAATCAATGCCCTTGATAGAAAACACAAACTCGCTGTAATCGAAGATGCCTGTCAGGCAGTAGGTGCAACCTACAAAGGGAAAAAGGTTTGCAGTCTTGGCGATATTGGGTGTCTCTCTTTTTTCCCCTCCAAAAATCTTGGAGCTTTCGGTGACGGAGGAATGGTGCTGACATCTAACAAAACACTGGCAGAAAAGCTCAGAATGATAAGAAACCACGGCTCAGAAAAAAGATACCATCACACTATTCTTGGAGTTAACAGCCGCCTTGATGCACTTCAAGCTGCCATTCTCATAGTTAAGCTGCGTCATCTTGATGAATGGAACGAGGCAAGGAAAGATCGTGCTGCTCTCTATTCAGAACTCTTGAAAAATACTGATGTGGTAACACCTGTGATAAAAGACACTAACGAGCATGTATTTCATCAATATTCAATTCGGGTAAAGAACAGAAATGGACTGCAAAAATACCTAGAACGATCTGGTATCACCACTGCGATTCACTATCCCGTTCCTCTGCATCTACAGCCGGCTTTTCAGCAGATGTGGAAGAGCGAAGAAAACTTCCCTGTGGCGGAAACAGTGGCCGGGGAAATTATTTCCCTGCCTATGTATCCAGAGCTAAAAGAAGAGGCAATCGAATTTATTGCCGGGAAAATTATTAAATTCACAGAATGATTTTGGAGAAACTAAAATGTTAGATTTACGCTTCATCCGGGAGAATCCAGAAATAGTCAGGCAAGCCATAAAAAACAAAAACGTTGAGATCGATCTTAACCCCCTTCTTGAACTGGATAAAAAGAGACGAGAAATTATCAAAGAAGCAGACCGTTTGAAGGAGAACCGAAATAGAGTTTCTGAGAAAATTGGAATATTGAAAAAAAGGGGTGAGACTGCTGAATCTGCTATTTCTGAAATGCGAAAGGTTTCAGAAAAGATAAAAGAGTTGGACAAAACATTACGAGAAGTTGAAGAAGAAATTGGGGAGATTCAGATCAGAATTCCGAACATTCCACACCCCTCTGTTCCTGTCGGACCGGATTCAACTTACAATAAGATTGTTAAGGAATGGGGGGAAATTCCCGAGTTTGATTTCAAAGTAAGTCTCCATTGGGAAATTGGCCCTGAACTGGGTATTCTTGATTTTGAGCGGGGGAGCCGTCTTTCAGGATCAAATTTTGTCTCTTTTGCCGGCATTGGTGCACGGCTGGAAAGAGCTCTCATCAATTTCATGCTTGATCTTCACGTAGAAAAACACGGCTACAAAGAAGTTTGGGTCCCTGCTGTTGTAAAGCGAGAGATGATGTTTGGGACAGGGCAACTTCCCAAATTGGAAGAGGACATGTATGTAGTTGAGAAAGATGACCTTTTCTTGATCCCGACTGCAGAGGTCCCTGTAACAAACCTTCATCGCGAAGAGATCCTGAATGGAGAAATGCTTCCTATAAAGTATACTGCCTACACACCATGTTTCAGGCGGGAAGCAGGATCTTACGGTGCAGATACACGCGGGCTGATGCGGATTCATCAATTTGATAAAGTAGAGATGGTAAAATTTGTCAAACCTGAAACCTCTTACGATGAACTTGAGTTTCTACTAAAAGATGCTGAGGAAGTTCTCCAGCTTCTGGAGATTCCCTATCGAGTAGCCCTGCTCGCCACAGGAGATCTTTCCTTTGCTGCTGCTAAGTGTTATGACATTGAAGCGTATGCCCCAGGAATTGACAAGTGGCTGGAAGTTTCTTCCTGCTCCAATTTTGAAGATTTTCAGGCAAGACGGATGAATCTCAGATTTCGCAGGAAGAAAGGAGCAAAACCAGAATACGTCCATACTTTGAACGGTTCAGGTGTAGCTTTACCTCGTACCCTCATCGCCATCATAGAAAATTACCAGACCGATGAAGGAACCATCGTAGTCCCGGAAGTTTTGCGAAAGTATGTGGGTGTAGATGTGATCAAATAGTTAATAGGATTAAACCATGCAGGTTGAACTAATCTCGATAACACAGGATGCTGAGAAAGTTATAGAATCAGCAGGACGGACAGCTTATCTTTCCTTTGACAGAGAAACTGATCTCCCAATTCTGCGGGGAGAAAAGGAAGGTGAGACCAAAATTTTCAGGGTTGAGGACCATCGAGAATTGCTCCACGTAAAAAAAGATGAGGAATTTGTAATAGACGGTGATTCATGGAAAGCAAAGGAAGTGTGGAAAAACTCTGCCGAGAAATTTGTAAAAATGCTGGTAAAAAGCGGTCATCTTTCTGTACTGGAACATGCCTCAGCAACGTTCAGGATAAAAGGTGGATCCCGGGCGTTTACTCACCAGATAGTAAGGCACAGGATGGCTTCCTTTACCCAGCAGTCGCAGCGCTATGTAAATGAAAAAACCTTCCGCTATATTGAACCTCATTCAATCGGAGAAAACCCTGAAGCCCACAAAATTTTTGCTGATCTTATGGAGAAAGCACGGCAGGTCTATTCTGAACTTCAGAAGATGGGAATTCGTAATGAAGATGCACGCTTTGTCCTTCCCAACAGTGTAGAAAGCGAAATAGTTATCACAGCAAACTTCCGTGAGTGGAGACACATTCTGGAAACAAGAGGAGCTGCAAAAGCACAATGGGAAATCCGCAAAGTGGCAATAGCAATCCTGGAGATTCTAAAGAAAAAAGCACCATCTGTTTTTTACGACTTAGTAATTAATGAAGAGAGGAAAATAATCCAGAGGGTAAAACAATAAAAGAATGGCTCATCCGATTAATGCGTACTTTTCTTTTCCTAAGCAATCAAGCAAGTAACAGGTGACAAATGTAAAAATCAAAAAGAAAAAATCAAAATGAATGCAAAATTTAAATAGTTTTTTGATTACTGTACCATTTTACAGATGCAAACTCATATTTTTGGCTAAAAAATACAAAGGAAGTAGAAGAATATTTTTTCAACCAATGTTGGGACAAAGTATTTTTGCATTTTAAATTGTGATTTTGATTTTTTCAGTTTGAATTACTTGTTGATTTATGATGTTGTTATAAACGAATTATAGAGTACGCATTTTCGTGAAGAACCAAAAGAATACAAGGGGATCTTAGCTGGCGAAGCTATTATGGGAGCAAATGTTGTCAGGGAAGGTATGCTCATGGTAACTGCTGCTGGAACGGCTGTGGTCATTTGAAGTTTTTTACAGTAGAGAAAGATTTTTCGAGGACGGATGGTTTGCCTTTTGCCTCAACGAGTCAGGACAAAAAGGCAGTTTCTTTTAGTACTTTCTTTTTTAGAATCCCGATTCTATCCGGGTAAAAGAAAATTACAAACCTATTCCTTGGATATTCCCGTCTGTAAACAAGAAATAGAAGATAAAAAACCACTGGGTAGTCGAGGGTAATTGCCCTCGCCTACCCCCTTACTAGAATTTCTGCTATGCGATCGATTTTGAGAAAGAATTCGTTTTTATAAAGTGATAGATTAGACTCATCTATCTCTGAAATAAATTTTGTGAAATCTTCGAATTCTCTCTAAATCAAATCTCCCATTTTAATATCCCCTAAGGCAAATTGCCAAGTTGTTCACATCTGATTTTGTCAAAGGATTAAGAAGAAAAAATTAATTGTTGTCAATAACGTTTCTAATTTTGTAGCAGAGAGCTTCAGTAGTATACGGCTTTGGAAGAAAAGCAACATTGGAGTTGATTATTCCTGGTGGGATAAGTCTGCGATCTGCATGTCCTGACATGAAAAGGATTTTTATGTCAGAGCGTTTTTCTTTTAGGCGTTCGGCTAAAGATTTTCCATTCATATAAGGCATACTGACATCCGTGAGGAGAAGATCAATTTTCCCTTTGTACCAGTCAGCTAATGCAAGAGCATTATTGCCCTCTCTTGCTTGCACCACTTTATAACCCTGTTTTTCCAGAACGCGAGCCGTTAGGGTGCGGACATCGTCCTCGTCTTCTACTAATAAAATTGTTTCTTTCCCTCTGATAGGTTTTGAAGTCATTTTCCCTTCGCTATTTCCATCCTCAACGGTTTGTTCAACACGCGGCAGATAAATTTTAAAGGTAGTACCTCTTCCTTTCTCACTGTAAACTACAATGTCTCCTTTACTCTGCTTCACAATTCCGTAAACTGAGGATAGACCAAGTCCTGTCCCTTCTCCTTTTTCTTTGGTTGTAAAAAAGGGCTCAAAAATCTTTGCTTTAATTTCTTCTGTCATACCAATCCCTGTGTCGCTGACTGTTAGCATAACATATTGACCCGGAGAGAGTGTAACCTTTCCAAGTTTACAGTAGGCTTTGTCAAGCATCACATTTTCAGTTTTGATTATCAGCTTTCCACCGTCTGGCATAGCATCACGGGCGTTGAGAGACAAGTTTAAAATAATCTGCTCTATCTGTACGGGATCAGTTTGCACACAGCCCAGATTTGGTGATAAATTGACGACAATATCGATATCTTCTCTAATTAAGCGGCGAAGCATTTCCCCTACGTCTTTAATTACCTCATTTA
>CAZPNF010000046.1:4718-9593 GCA_964587715.1 uncultured bacterium
GATCAAAATCTGTTTGCGACTAAAAGCCAAAAGCTGTTTTACTAAGCGAGCTCCGCGCTTGCCTGCTCGGGATATGCTCTCTATCTCGTTTTGCATTGGATCTTTTTTCGGAAGTGAACTCAGGAGCATTCCACTGGCACCGAGAATAGCTGTAAGAATATTATTAAAATCGTGTGCAATTCCTCCGGCAAGCTCTCCGACTATTGTCAACCTTTCTGTCTGGAGAAGTTTTTGGGTTCTTTCTTTAACTTTGACTTTGACTTTGTCTTCCAGTTCTTTTGCATGGTTCTTGATCTTACGATGTACAGATTCCAAACGATGGCGGGTGTACCATTCCTTTCTTCTGTAATAAAGATGGAACTGCGAACTGACAAGTGCAATAAGAATTGTAGAAACCATAAAAAAGTTATTGCTCACAAATATTCCAATTTCACCGGGATGAAGTCTGAGAAGATTGGGTACAAAATAAGAAATCCATACTAAAGTGAAGACAACAATTCCTTCCCACATGGATAAAGGAAGTAAAATGCCAAACCCAAGTAGGGGAAGATTTATCCCTGCATAATAAGGATCCACTGGTCCCTGATCAAGATAGCACATTAAAGCAATTGATCCTCCGACCACCAGAGTTAAAAAACCCCCCAGAGGATAAGGATATTTTTTGCCGAAAGGAGTCCTGGTAAGAAATAAAACAGCAATTGAAATCAGCACTACTGCAATTCTAATTTCAAAAAAGGTCCAGAATATATGAAATTTAAGTACAATATCCAATAAGCTAAAAAGAGGTACAAGTATAGCAGCCAGAATAGCTCCTGTGGCCACAGCTTTATTGAGAATTTTCAATCTTTCCGTTTCAAACTGCGCTGAAAGATAGGATCCCTTTTTGAACTTCCGTTTTTGTTTCTTCATATCAAACTGCGATTAATTATTATAATCTATAGGAGACGTTACAGTAATTTTGATCGACATTTGATCCATATCAATAACATTGTAAGTAACGTAATACATGTTTTGCACCTTGTCATTGCAGAATGTAATGACCTTTCAATCTTTAAGGACTCACCTTTTTTAAGGCTTGGATATTCTCTCTCAGAAATCTTGCTTACTATAAAAATTACAAATACTTAAGGCTCTATGATTACACGTTTGTCTTTGAGATCCTTCTTATTTTTATGTATGCAAGATAGAATGTGCAAATGTTGTACCGTGAATGAAAATCTTGGTAGGATTTGTTGCACATCAATGCTCTTTATTGGTGTGCATGATACACATCCAGACGTAATAGTGTTCGACACAACTATTTTCCAGAAGCAGAGCCTCGGCTGGATAGTATCTAAATTGGCGGGGTATTTAATATTATTCCAGTATCGGTATTTCTTTTGGTCTTTCCCCTTTTTGTTTCTGTTCCACAAGTTGGGAAATGTGCTCGAAATTTTTTGCAAATACTTGCATGAAAGCAGGAATTTCAAGAACTTTTGATATTACAGGTTGAACTCCTGTATTGTCCCTAACTTTAACAAAATTGGGACTCATTCTTCCCCCAACAAATATACAGCAATCATGGAGGATATCCATCACTGAAGTTCTTTTCCTGTCGAGACCATGTTTTCCTTTTTCTTCAGGAGAAGTATTCTTTTTTTTCTCTACTAATTGATATGTCCCATCTTCTGAGACATCGAATACATAGAAATCTCTGGCCTGCCCCATATGATCATCCGAAATTGCTTTTCCATCGTTTGAGGCCAATCCGATTCTAAGTTTTCTCATTTTTCCTCCTTTCAATACAGGCACATAGAATAATGTAATAGAACAAAACCACTTTGGCAAGAAGTTTTTAACCATGATTCGGCAGCTTTCTTTCTACAATCCCGATAAAATCGGGATAAAAGAAAAGTACATATCTAATTCTTTAAAGAGGATGAGAGCAAAGGCTCTCATCTACCCAGTCCCTATGAGATTCCTTTACAGCAATCATTCAAAATTGATCGTTGCTGCAAAGTTGAACCATTAATGAATTACCTCCACTTTGCAACAAGGCCTTATTTTAACCCGAATTAACGGATAAGGGATCGATTTATAGCTATTCTCGGTCATTTAAATAGAATGAGGTTCGAGTACGGAACGTTGCTTATCCGTTAATTCGGGTTTTAATTTGTATGATAACTTGATATTTGTCATCTGAAATTTTATAAATAAGGGAAATAGTAAAACTTCCTCCGCTCTATCAAAGCCTTGAAAAAATATCTCTGTGTCTTTCTGCCATGTCTTTGAGTATTTCCAAAGCAGTATCAAATATGTCAAAGATCCTTTGGTCTGCCACTGAATAGTAATTATTTACGCCTTCTTTGCGGCTCACTATAAGCCCCAGACTTTTAAGCACTGCCAGATGTCGAGACACAACCGAAATATCAACCCTCAAGTGTGGAGCCATATCGCAGGTACACTTTTCTCCATCACGGAGGAGCTTCAAGATTTCAATCCTCTGGTCACAGGCCAGGGCAGCAAACAGTCTGCTTCTCGGATCTTCAATAGATTCATGGAATCCTCCTCTGGCTTGCTTCCACATTCTCCCCAGTTTTCTCGGCATAAGCTTCTCCTTACATTATTGCATATCTATGCAATAATGTAACAAAATAAAACTATCCTGTCAAGAACTTTTTTAAGTCCTGCCATAGTTAGTATCTTGGAGTTTTGAGAAGTTGATAATTGAGACGGAGAAAAGAGAAAATACGCTTGATCATCGGTTTTAAAGAAACTTTGCCCTCTACAATAAAACTTGCATTTATATTTACCCTTTTGCTTATCCGCTTAACTTTGTCACATCCCCCAAAATTTTAAGAGCTGCTTCGGGCGTTTTTGCTCTTCTCAGCTCTTTTCGAACATCAGGCTGATTCATTGCTGATTTGATTTTTTCCATCACGCTTAAAAAATCAGTTTTCATTTTTGGTGGAGCAACGACCAGAAAAACCAGACCAATGGGATGCCCGCTTTCTGAATAATAACCTATGCCATTTACAAAACGGCCGAAGAATATCCCCGGCCTGATCACACTTGGGCTTAAGATATGGAATATCAAAGCACAATTACCAGTGTGAGTGGGTTCAAGCACCTCATGATGCAACAGATCTTCTGCCAGTATTTTTATATCGGCTGCTCGTCCACTTTTATCAACCAACTCTAACATAGCTTCGATTGTTTCCAATTCTGACTCGGCAGTAAGATTAAGATTGATGTTCTGTGTACTTAGCCATTTATTCCCGGAAGGTATATTCATATTTCTGAAATCTCCTATTTAGTAATTGGACTTTTTTAAATTCTTATTTGTACGATAAAAATAACAAATATCAAAATTCAAATGACAAATAAATGCCAAAATCCAAATCCCAAATTAATACCCTTATGAACGACCGCCCTGTGAGCCAAACTAAGTTTCGTGTCTAGTATTTGTTAAAACAGGTCGCCTTGCACAGGTGCAAATACATCTCTGTTAGTGAACATTTTTGACATTTGTCATTTGTACTTTATTTGAATTATTTCCATTTTTACAAAAGTTCAATTAGTAATATCAAGAGTATTCAGCAGTGCAGTCATTACAGTTGTTGCTTTTCCCTGAATAAAAATGTCTGTGATTTCATGGGTGAAACGGGTCGGTTCTGTGTTAATCTCTATAATCGCAGCACCATTTTGTTTAGCCGCCAGAGGAACCAGAGAAGCTGGCATGATTTCTCCTGTTGTGCCAATAACTAAAAAAACATCGGCAATTTGCACTTCCCTGAAGGACAAACTGTTTGCAGGTTCGGGAATAGATTCACCAAAAAAGACAAAATCAGGGCGGAGCACACCTCCACATTTTTCACAGCGCGGCGGCAGACTGCTGAGGTCAACATTTTCAACATCTTGTTTAAATCTGCATTGCGAACACACCAGTCTCTTTGACGTACCGTGAAACTCATACACATTCTGGCTGCCCGCTTCCTGATGGAGATTGTCTATGTTCTGAGTAATAACCGCCTGCACCAGACCCTTCCTCTCCATCTCAGCCAGTGCCCTGTGAGCAGCATTCGGCTTCGCCTTCCCAAAAAAATCATAAAAGATCTTTTTTATTAAAGCCCAGGATTTTCCCGGATGCTGGTTAAAATAACCAATGTCAAGGAAAACAGGATCGTACTTGCTCCACAAACCGTTTGGCCCGCGAAATGGGGGTATCCCGCTCTCCACAGAAATACCAGCTCCGGTAAATCCCACAACCCTCTTTGCCCGATGGATTTTTTCTGCGGCTGCCCTTAGCAGATGCATTTGTTCTTTCATAATGCGATTTCAAAACTCTTTAAACAGACGTGCAAACGAATGCCCTGGTGCCCGAACATTCAAACTCAAAAAATAGCCAAACGGCGTCTGATATGTCTCATAACCGCTTTTACGCAAACGCTCTTCAACCTGATCAAAGAGCTGTTTCGTAAATTGTGGATCAGCTTTTGATTCGGAGAGATGTGCAAAAGAGTGCAGAACAATGGCTCTGGTATTATTTTTCCTTGCTGCCCACTTTAGGTTTTTAACAAGCTTTGTTTCTACACTCGCCGCGTTCTCTTCATCCTGTGGTTCAACATGGATGAATCCGACAATTGTATTTTCATAAGAAGCTGATTCTGCTTTCTTATCACCAATCTCTAAACTCTGAACTTCCGGTTCATAAGAAAAGAGATTTGCATAAATCATCAAAAGACGCATTTAATCCTCCACAATAAGATGAGAGCGAGGGCTCTCATTCATTCATCCATCCAGGATGACTCTCCGTGACTGTTCCAGAGATAAGCAAAGCGGTCTCTGGAACAGTCACTATCTTTAAAGATGCCATCTTTTGAAAAGATGGCATCT
>CAZPNF010000047.1:0-9519 GCA_964587715.1 uncultured bacterium
AGAAGTGATCAGTTTGGGCTTGCTTATTTGAGACTTGCAAAAAAACTTGAACCTGGTTTTGTACTGACTGTTGAGCCCGGGATATATTTTATTCCACAGTTAATTGATCAGTGGAAAGCGGAGAATAAATTTAGAGATTTTATCGATTACGACATGGTTGAAAAACATAGAGGCTTCGGCGGCATCAGAATAGAAGACGATGTTCTTGTCACAGAAACCGGCCATCGTGTGCTTGGGAAGAGAATCGCAAAAACAGTTGAAGAAGTAGAGGAGTGGTCGTCGAGATAACCCATGTAATACAAAACTTTTGTCGGACTTGGAACTTATCACACAGCTTTCAACAGAGCCTAAAATCTTGGAGGCTATTAAAAAAATCTGGGTCAAATTTTCCTGCTCAGCAGTAGCTCTGCCTCTGAGAAACAGCATGTATAGTCGCAAGTGGCAGAGTCCCTATGCTGTCCCAAAGACAAGATCGGTTATAAAATAAACTTGAAGAGATTCAGGAGTTTTTTGAGGAATGGGTGTGATGACAAAATCTGAATTAATTGAAAAGTTAGAAGATATTGAATGGGAAGATTTTGAGGTTAAAGAAGCAAAATCAGAAATACCTAAAAGTAGCTGGGCAACTGTTTCGGCATTTTCCAACACTGCTGGTGGCTGGCTTATTTTGGGTGTAAGAAAAAACGGAAAAAAATATGAGGTGGTTGGCGTTAAAAATTCGGAAAAGATAGAACAGGATTTTACAACGGCATTAAGGAGCGGGAAACTTAATAAAAAGATTAAACCGATCTGCAAGAAATATTTGTTCAATAATAAAGCTGTTCTGGCATTTTATATCCCTCAAAAGGCATCAAAAGACAGGCCGGTTTATTACGGTTCGACAAACAAAAATACTTTTATACGAACAGCATCGGGGGACCAGCGTGCTACAGTTGAAGAAATAGATTCTTTTTATCGCCAGGCTTCTTTTGAAGAAAAGAGTAGAGAACTCACCCCTCTTAAATTGGAAGATATGTATGCAAAAACAATAGAGCAATTCAGGAACTTTTTTGCCTCCAAAAATCCTACTCACAGATATTTAGAGCTAAGTGATAGGGATTTCTTAGTAAAACTCGGGGCTCTTAAAAATAATAAAGTTACCTATGCAGGGCTTTTGGTATTTGGCACCGAAGACATCCTGTCCAGCGAGCTTGTCAATTATAGGATTGACTATCTCGAAATACCGGGTAAATCCTATTCAGATGGAGAAACTCGTTATACCTTTAGATTAGATTCAGAAAAGAACCTTTATGAATCTTTCTTTGACATTTATGAACGATTAAGCCCTAAAATTGAAATACCGTTTAAAGTAAAAAATGGCATACGGGATGATGACCCTCCTCATTTACAAGCATTAAGAGAAGCTTTGGTTAATCTTTTAATGCATACCGATTATTTCAGTCCAGTTAACTCCAGAATAAGGTTTTTTACTGATAGAATTGAATTTTTTAATCCTGGAGGCTTGCCCAAGCCACTCAAATATATATTAAAAGAGGACTACTCTCAACCGAGAAATTTTTATGTGGCTAAAATGTTTAGATTTTTGAAGCTTTCAGAAGGTATGGGTAGTGGATTTCATAAAATGATTAACGGCTGGAAACAACATTATGGATTAGAGCCAATTATAGAAAGCGATTTTGATTATTACAAAATTACTTTTCCAATTAATACCATTGCCCAGAAAACTCCAACAGAGGTTGGTAGAAAGTTGGTAGATAGGTTGGTAGATAGGTTGGTAGAAAAAGTTGGTAGAAAATTAGCTGAAAATCAAATTAGAATCCTAAAACTAATGATAGAAAACAAATATATAAGTAAAAAGGAAATTTCGAGAAAAATCGGTATCAGCACAACCGCTGTTGATAAAAACATAAGCAAATTAAAAGAAGGGGGTATTATTAAAAGAATCGGTCCTGACAAAGGCGGGCATTGGGAAGTGATAGAATAAAATTTAGAGGAACCATGCGTTACGAAACTGTCATCGGGCTTGAGGTTCACGCACAGCTCTCAACCGATTCAAAAATCTTTTGTGGGTGCAGCACAACTTTTGGAGCAGAACCCAACACACAGACCTGCCCAATTTGTCTGGGAATGCCGGGCGTGCTGCCCGTCTTGAACAAAAAAGCCGTGGAATATGCCATCAGAATGGCACTGGCAGTTCACTGTGAAGTAAATGAACGTTCCATTTTTGCCAGAAAAAATTACTTTTACCCTGACCTTCCAAAAGGATACCAGATTTCTCAGTACGAGGAACCGTTAGCCCAAAAAGGATGGGTAGAAGTTAATCTGGAAGATGGAACACGAAAATACATCCGGATCAATCGGATTCACTTAGAAGAAGATGCCGGTAAATCTGTTCATGCTGAAGAATACGTCTCAGAGAACGAAAGCCTGATCGATTTCAACAGGTGCGGTGTTCCTCTCATAGAGATAGTCAGTGAACCTGATATCAGATCACCTGAAGAAGCTCGCCTCTACCTGACTAAAGTTCGTCAGCTTGTCCGCTGGCTTTCCATCTGTGATGGTAACATGGAGGAAGGAAGTCTCCGCTGTGACGCCAACATATCCCTTCGGCCAGAGGGTGCTGAAAAGCTTGGCGTCAGAACAGAGCTCAAGAACATGAACTCCTTCCGCAGTGTGGAACGTGCACTGGCTTTTGAGGTGAAAAGGCAGACCAGCATCCTTGAAAAGAGCGGAAAGGTATTACAGGAAACTCTTCTCTGGGACAAAGCCAATAATATTGCACTGCCGATGCGCGGGAAAGAAGAAGCTCATGATTACCGATATTTCCCCGAACCTGATCTCGTTCCTTTGATAGTCAAAAAAGAGTGGAAGGACAAAATTCAAAAAAGCCTGCCTGAAATGCCTGACGAGCGAAAACTCCGATGGGCGAAAAAAATTGGAATTCCGGAATACGATGCTTCTGTTTTAACTGAAGAGAAAAGCGTGGCAGATTATTTCGAGGCTGTAGTAGATCATGTAAAAGATGCCAAACAAGCCTCCAATTGGGTTATGGGAGAAGCACTCCGAATACTGAAAGAAGAAAAGCTGGATATTAACGAGCTGAAAATCCGTCCTTCTCAGCTCGCAGACATTATTAAATTAGTGGAAGAAGGAAAAATTTCCCGCAGAGCAGGGAAGGCAGTTTTTAATAAGGTAGCACACACAGGAGCAACACCTGAAAAAGTAGTTGAGGAATTGGGATTGGTTCAGCTTTCAGATTCCTCAAAATTGGATGAAATTATAACCAGCGTAATTGAAAAACATCCTGTAGAAGTCCAAAAATTTCTTAAAGGAAGAAAAGGACTGCTCGGCTTTTTTATGGGCGAAGTAATGAAAGCAACAAACGGCAAGGCAAATCCCAAAGTAGTAAATGAAATATTGAGGAAAAGGCTGAAAGATGATTGAACTTAAAAACCTCACACGTAGATTCGGTGACTTGGCCGCAGTAGATAATGTTACCCTCTCCATTCCTGCCGGGCAAATATGCGGTTATCTGGGACCCAACGGTGCTGGCAAAACAACCACAGTAAAGATGCTGACAGGTATGATCCAACCGACAGCAGGAACAGCTCTTATTGCAGGTTACGATATTCAAAAAGAAGATATCGAGGTAAAGCGCCGCATTGGATATGTACCAGAATCCGGTGCCTTATATCAAAGCCTGACTCCTTACGAGTATCTCCAGTTTGTGGGGAAGCTCTACGGCATGGATGACCAGGCAATTACCAAACGAATTAACGAATTCAGCGAGTTTTTCAAGATGAAGGATATCATTCACCAGAGGATGGGTGAATCCTCCAAAGGAATGAAGCAGAAAGTGGTTATTGCATCAGCGATGATCCATAATCCACAGGTAATTTTCATGGACGAACCTCTAAACGGCCTTGATGCAAATACTGCTCTTCTTCTGAAAAAACTTCTTAAGAATCTTGCCGATGAAGGGAAGACTATCTTTTACTGCTCACACATCCTGGACGTGGTAGAAAATCTCTGCGATAGAGTTGTTATCATTGACAAAGGGAAAATTGTTGCAGACGGTTCTGTGGAAAAACTCAAAGAGATGACAAAACGATCTTCTTTAGAAGGTGTGTTCAGTCAATTAACCAACGCTGAAGATTTAGGGGAATTGGCAAAAGCCTTTTCCATAAGCATCACCGGGGTATAATGAACTGGCTTTTTCAAAAATTTGGTGCTGATTGGAATCAGTTTAAGACACTTCTTTCAATCAGTATCCTGACGGATTTCAGAGGACACAGAACCATTGGGCGACAACACAGAAAGCTTTCTCCTCTTGTATGGACTCTGATCTTCTACGGGATTATGGGACTATCACTGGCAGCGAGTTTAGTTCCCAGAGCAAAAGTTTTTCTCTTTTCTCTTCTTATTTTAACTGCCTCAATGGTAATGATGGCCTTTGCCGTGATCTTAGAATTCGGAAATACTATCATCAACCCTGAAGACACAGATGTACTTGCTTTTCGTCCAATCAGTTCAAGAACCTATTTCCTCGCCAAATTATGCAATCTACTCTTCTATATTCTTCTAATAGGAACTGCCCTCTGTCTATTTCCTTCATTAATAGGAATAGCAGTCAGCGGTTCTGAATGGGTATTCCCCTTAATATTTTTCCCGGTTGCTATGATTGCCAATCTGGTCGCAGCTTCTTTTATCATTCTTATATACACCGGCCTTTTGAGAGTACTGCCGTATGAGCGATTCAAAGATATACTTGCCTATCTTCAGATAGTATTCACTTTCCTGCTTTTTTTCTCATACCAATTGATTCCCAGACTTAGCGAGAAATTTATCCACGAAGGAACAGATGTCTCTGGAACATGGCTCTACGCTGTACCACCTGCATGGTTTGCAGGATCTGTTCAGGTTCTTCTGGGAAGAAACAGGCCGATAGACTCATGGCTGGCTCTTACTGCATTTACTGCTACTATCCTGCTCTTTTTTGTTTCGTTCCGGCGGATCTCCCTCCAGTATGCCCACCAGATTGCAAATCTACAAACAACAAAAAACAAGGGGAAAATTAAATCTTACGGATCAAATCAAAAAGGTTTTCTGAATTCTCTGTCCAGAAAGTTTCTCCCCACGGGAGAAGCACTTGCAGGTTTCCAGTTAACATCCAGCATGATTAAAAAGGACCGGTCTGTTAAAATGACCCTTTACCCTATTCTTGGACTGCCTCTTGCATTTCTGGCACTTGCCATCATTGATAATTCAATTACCGACCCTTTTGTCCGCGGGTCTTTTCTGGAAAAACTTCACGACATGTCATACATAGTTATTTTCTTCATCTTTTTTGTGTGCTATACCCTGCAGAACGGTTTGCTATACGCACAGGAGTGGGAAGCATCGTGGCTTTACCGTGTAGCTCCAATCACCTCCCCTGGCCGTTTTTACCAGGGGGTTAAAACGGCTCTTCTTCTTCGGTTAATTCTGCCTTTTTTTCTCCTTCTGGGATTTATCTACTCCATCAAAATCCCATTGATCCACAGTATCCAACATACTGTTTCCCTCTTTTTATCCGGACTGGTAGTATTTTCAGCAGTCTCATTTTTAATCAAGGACTATCCTTTCTCCAAAAAACGTGAGAAGGGAGAACGAACCCAACAGTTTGTAGTTCTCCTTTTTATCATGCCTTTCTTTGCACTGGCAGTTCTGGTGCAAAATTTATTTTACCGCAGCAATCTCGCCTGGTGGACTGCTCAGATAGGATTTACTATTCTATTTTTTGTCCTCGAATCGATTACTGTAAAACGTCTGGACAGTGTATTGAAGCACAGGGAATTTTTTAGCTGACGGGTTTATCATCGTAGGCAACTAACTTAAGAGAGGTAAGATTATGAGAGAATCTGTTCTTATGCAACTCTTAACAGCATTTCTATTCCTGACTGCAATTTTTCCTTTTGGATGTCATCGTAAGAAACCAAAAGCTGATCTTGTTCTTAAAAATGGAACATTCTTTACTGTAAATAGACTTCGACCTGAAGTCGAGGCAATTGCAATTAAGGGAAATCAGATACTGGCTACCGGGAAAGACGAAGAAATAAATAGGTTTATTGGAGAAAACACCCGAGTAATAGACTTAAAAGGTATGTTCGGATGCCCCGGCTTTAATGATGCTCATCTCCATTTCTTGAGTGGGGGAATGAGTAAAACGGAAGTCGATCTCATAGGAGTTAAATCAATCCGTGAGATCCAGAAACGAGTTATTAAAAAGTTACGTACCCTACCCCCTGGCTCCTGGCTGACAGGAAGAGGCTGGGATCAGACTCTCTTGCCAGACAAAAAGTGGCCTACAAGGAAAATTTTAGATAGTGTGGCTCCAAATGTTCCCATTTTTCTCCGAAGAGTTTGTGGACATGCAGCTCTTGTAAATACCAAGGCTCTCCACATCGCCGGAATTAAAACCGATACCCCCAATCCCCCTGCTGGTGAGATTGTAAAAGATCCAGCCACAGGGAAACCCACCGGTATTTTGAAGGAAGATGCAATGGATTTGGTCTCTCAATACATCCCTCCCCCTTCTGAACAAGTTATTGAGAAAGCTGTTGAGATAGCTCTTGAAGAAGCAAGAAAATTCGGAGTAACCAGTATTCAGGATAACACTTCTGCAGATATGCTAAACGTATATCAGAAACTGCTAAATGAAGGGAAGTTGACCTGCCGTGTTTCGGAATGGCCTCCACTTCAAGAAGATTTAAAGAGATACAAAAAACTCCAACAAAAATATAATGGAAACATAATACACTTTGGGCTACTGAAAGGATTTAGCGACGGAAGTATGGGCTCTCGAACTGCAGCCTTTTTCCGGCCTTATTTTGATGACCCTACAACTCGGGGAATTTTCCAGATGACACAGGATGAACTCAATCGTCTTGTACTCCATGCTGACAAAGAGGGGTTTCAGATAGGAATACATGCTATAGGAGATGCAGCGAACAGAATGGTGCTGGATGCATACACCTTAGCTCGAAAAATCAACGGAGTTAGAGACAGCCGTCACAGAATTGAACACGCACAAATTTTAACTAAAGAAGACATTCCCAGATTCAAGGAGTTAGGTGTTATTGCATCAATGCAGCCCACTCACTGCATCGAGGACATGCGTTGGGCAGAGACACGTATTGGCACGGAGAGATGTCGTTATGCCTATGCCTGGAGGTCTTTGAAAAATCACGGGGCAGTTCTTGCCTTTGGCACGGATTGGCCTGTAGTCTCACTAAATCCCATGGAAGCCCTTTATGCTGCTGTCACCAGAAGGGATACCTCGGGCTATCCCCGCAAGGGGTGGTTTCCTCAAGAGCGACTTACCATTCAAGAGACTATTGAAGCCTATACACTTGGTTCGGCGTATGCAGAATTTAGAGAGAAAGAAAAAGGTTCTTTAGTGCCTGGTAAACTGGCTGACATTGTTATACTTGATCACAATCTTTTAGAAATTCCGTCTGAAGAGATATTGAAAACCAGAGTGGTTTACACAATTATGAACGGGAAAATCGTTTATGAGAGAAAAAAGTAAACCCTGTTGTTTATGAAAAAGCGATACTTTGGATTTCATGCACAGCAACAAGGTTGCTGTAATCCATATTATTTGCGTTTGGATGAATCAAAAAAAAGTAGCTGGATAAGTATCTTGACTTTTTCCATTATTATTCTTATAATATTCAGCTTTGCATAAAGATTAATTTTCAGGAGTCTTTGCTATTAAAATAGTAATAGGAATTCGCCGGGAGGACAAAAACGGATGGGAAAGGAGAGTACCTTTAACTCCCGAGAACGTTAAGGAGCTAAAGCTCAGGCACAATATCCAGACCATTGTCCAGCCCTCAAAAATCCGCATCTTCACTGATGAGGAGTACCAGAAGAGCGGGGCAGTGGTCCAGGAAGACCTTTCCCCCTGCTCGGTGATCTTTGGTATAAAGGAGATGCCTGTTTCATTTTTTGAACCGGGGAAGGCTTATGCTTTCTTCTCACACACAATCAAAGGGCAAAAATATAACATGCCCATGCTGAAACGATTAATGTCCCTGGGGTGTCATCTCATCGATTACGAAAAAATAGTGGACGAAAATGGGCAACGTCTTCTCTTCTTCGGCAGATATGCAGGTCTTGCAGGGATGATAGATTCTCTCTGGGCTTTTGGAAAAAGACTGGACCGGGAGGGAATCGTCAATCCCTTCTCTTCTATTCGCCAGACATTTCAGTACAATTCCCTGGAGGAAGCAAAAGAAGCTGTTACTGCTGTAGGAGAAAAGATTAAGAAAAACGGCCTTCCTCTTTCCTTGACACCTCTCGTATGCGGATTTGCAGGGTACGGTCACGTGTCCAGAGGAGCCCAGGAAATTTTTGATCTTCTTCCCCACAAGGAAATCACCGCGGGGGAATTGATTCCTCTTTTCAAAAAAGGTGAAACTCCCGGAAACCATCTTTATAAAGTTGTTTTTAAGGAAGAGGACATGGTAGACCCTGTTTCCCGGGAAAGTAACTTCGAGCTTCAGGATTATTATGACCATCCTGAAAAATACAAATCGAATTTCGGAGTATATTTACCCTACATGACTTTATTGATCAATGCGATTTTTTGGACTCCCCGCTACCCAAGACTGGTTACAAAAAAGAGCCTGAAAAATCTTTTCGAGAGAGAGCAAACTCCCCGACTGCGGGTCATCGGGGATATCACATGCGATATCGAAGGCTCAATCGAATGCACAGTGCGAGCTACTCAGCCCGACAATCCAGTATTTGTCTACAATCCCCTGGAAAACCAGGCCATTGATGGTTATCAGGGAACAGGCGTAGTAGTTCTTGCCGTTGATAACTTACCCTGTGAACTGCCGAGAAGTTCTTCAACTAATTTCGGAAACACTCTCGCAAAGCTGGTTTCAGAGATCGTCAGGGCTGATTTTTCCACTGACTTTGCTCGTTGCGGATTGCCTTCCGGCATCAAAAAGAGTGTGATTCTGTATAACGGCAAATTAACACCTCAATATAAATATCTAAAAAAATGTCTTTAAATCAAAGGAAATCGGAATGAAAAACATACTCATTTTAGGCGCCGGTCTGGTAACCCGACCAATCGTTCACTATCTTCTTGGTCAGCCTGATTTCAAAGTAACTGTTGCCACTCGCACAGTAAGTAAGGCTGAAAAGTTAATCAATGGGCACCCCAAAGGCACAGCAAAAAAATTGCTGTTAGAGAACAAATCGGAATTGAGCGAACTTATTTCCCGGGCAGATCTCGTCGTAAGCCTGGTTCCATATACATACCATCCTGTTGTAGCTGAGATGTGTATTGCTAAAGGCAAAAACATGGTAACCACTTCTTATGTCAGTGATGCCATGAAGCAGCTGCATGATAAAGCAAAAAAAGCAGGTATTCTCATCCTCAACGAAATTGGTCTGGATCCAGGTATTGACCACATGTCTGCCATGCGGATCATCGACGATGTCAAGGAGCGAGGCGGAAAG
>CAZPNF010000048.1:0-8236 GCA_964587715.1 uncultured bacterium
ATTTTTTCAACTGATGTTCGGGCAGAGTATTTTTGCATTTTAAATTGTGATTTTGATTTTTAATTTTTTCAGTTTGAATTACTTGTTGATTTATGATGTTGTTATGAATGAATTATAAAGTACGCATTTTAGTGAAGAACCATAATTTAAAGAAGGAGTAACACGTGTCGGCTATTAAAGTTATCAAAGATCAGTGTATAGGATGTGGACTCTGTGTAAAGGCCTGTCCGTACGGTGCTATATCCATGAAGGATAATTTAGCTGAGATTGATTTGCACAAGTGTACGCTCTGCGGAGCATGTGTTGAGGTTTGTTCAGTGAATGCTATTGTTTTATCCATAGAGCGAAAATCCGTGGAAGGTCTGGAAGATTACAAAGGTGTCTGGATTTTTGCAGAGCAGAAAGATGGGGAGATTCAACCTGTGGTTTATGAACTTTTGGGAGTAGGACAGAGGTTGGCTAAAGCGAGAGGTTCAGAACTTTCTGTTGTTCTTATCGGTGATAATGTTGAAAATAAAACAAAGGAACTTTTTCAGCGTGGAGCTGATAAAGTTTATCTGGTAGAGCATCCCAACTTAGCTCACTATCTTGATGAGCCTTATTCCAGGATCCTGACAAAGTTAATTAGACAGTACAAACCCGAGATTGTTTTGACCGGTGCAACATCTGTCGGTCGTTCTTTGATTCCACGAACCGCTGTAGAGCTTAAGACAGGGCTGACAGCAGACTGTACAGGATTGGAAATAGATTCTGAGACTGGCCATTTGCTGCAGACACGGCCTGCATTTGGCGGCAACATCATGGCTACAATAAGATGTGAGAACAGCAGGCCTCAGATGGCAACAGTTCGACACAAAGTTATGCAGGAAGCTCCTGTTGATCCTCAGCGAACTCAAGGTGAAGTAATTAAGGTTGATGTAAGCGAAGCTGATGTGGCTTCCAGAACTTCTATTTTGGAAGTTGTAAAAGAGGTAGAGGAGACAGTAAATCTTACAGAGGCGGATGTTATTGTTTCCGGAGGACGGGGGCTTAAAGGACCTGAGAATTTTAAGATAATCATGGAACTGGCTAAAGTCTTAGACGGTGCTGTGGGAGCTTCAAGAGCAGCTGTGGATGCGGGCTGGATCAACTATTCACACCAGGTAGGACAAACCGGAAAGACTGTTAAGCCCAAGATCTACATCGCTGTTGGTATTTCAGGTGCCATCCAGCATCTTGTAGGAATGTCCTCTTCGGATGTGATTATTGCCATTAACAAAAATTCCGATGCGCCTATTTTTAAGGTAGCAGATTACGGTCTTGTTGGAGATTTATTCGAGGTGATACCTGCATTAACGAAACGTTTTAAGGAGATTTTGAAAAAATAAAACGGAATTTACTCTTTAGAGTTTCATTCCAGTTTCACGCTCCACTTTTGAAAGGCTATCGTCTCCTAAACCCTGACAGGGTTTAGAACCCTGTCAGGGTTGGGCTCGGTGATTTCCTCACAGGGGTATGAGCCCTTCCGCTTTGAGTGATTGTTGCGGAAATTAGTGAAGCGGTTTCCGCAACAAAGGAGCATCGTTCCAGAAACTGCTTCGTTTCTCTCTGTGAGATAAAGTGAAAAGATTCTACAAAGATAAAAGGCTTACGCCTTAACTCCATTCAACATACAGCATCCTTTCTTTACTTCTTACTTATCTTTTTCTCGCTTCTCTGTTTAAAAATAGGTTGATTATTAATAATTTTTGTTATAGTTTTTATAAGAGTTCAGGGGCATTCTATAAAATTCAGGGGAGACTTAGATATGTCCGGCATAAAAGAGGAAATCGAAAAACTCCGTAAGGAAATTCGGGAACATGATTATCGCTATTATGTTCTCGATGAGCCTACTGTTTCTGATTACGAATATGATCAACTTATGGAGAAACTCATTCTTTTGGAGCGGCAGCATCCCGAACTTGTGACACCTGATTCTCCTACTCAGCGAGTTGGTGGAAAACCCACAAAAGAGTTTCCAACAGTTGTTCACGAAGTGCCCATGCTGAGTTTAGGGAACACCTACACACAGGAAGAACTCTATGAGTTTGAGAAAAGACTTCAGAATTTTTTGTCAGGGGAGAAATTTGAATATGTTACAGAGTTAAAATTTGATGGAATTGCCGTGAGTTTAATATACCGTGATGGACTGTTAGTTCAGGGGGCAACAAGAGGAGATGGTGAAAGAGGAGATGGTATTACAAACAATTTGAAAACGATTCGTTCAATTCCTCTCAAACTTTTTGTAAAGGAAAATTTACCAGAGAATGTTGAGATCAGGGGGGAAGTTTTCATGACAAAAGATGGGTTTAAAAAATTGAATTCACAGCAGGAAAAATTGGGTGAGAAAACTTTTGCAAATCCAAGAAATGCAACAGCAGGGACGCTGAAACAGCAGGATCCCAGAATTGTTGCTAAAAGGCCGCTTGATTTTTCTGCTTATTACCTTTTTGTCCTTAGTGAAGGGGGAAATGAAGCAATCGGTATAGAAACCCATTTTGATGCGCTTCATCTCATGCGAAAGTTTGGGTTTCCTGTAAGTCGGCATGTTGCCCTGTGTAAGTCGATGTGGGAGGTTATTGATTTTTGTAATCTGTGGGAAGAAAAGCGAGAAGAGCTGCCATACGAAATTGATGGAGTGGTACTTAAGGTCAATTCTTTACGGCAGCGGAGGCTGTTAGGTGCTACTGCAAAAAGTCCGAGGTGGGCTATCGCCTACAAGTTCAAGGCAAAGCAGGCTACCACGCTTTTAAAAAGAATTCATCTTCAGGTAGGAAGAACAGGTACTGTAACGCCTGTGGCTGTTCTTGAGCCTGTGTTTCTTGCAGGGTCTACGATAAGTAGAGCTACACTTCACAACGAAGATGAAATCAAACGTAAAGATATACGTGAAGGTGATACGGTTCTCATAGAAAAAGGGGGAGATGTTATCCCTAAAGTTGTGCAGGTTGTTCTGGAGAAAAGACCCAAAGATTCAAAGCCGTTTAAAATGCTTGATAAATGTCCGGTGTGCGGAAGTCCTCTTGTTCGGACTGAGGGGGAAGCTGCTGTGAAATGTGAAAATGTCGCCTGTCTTGCACAGGTGCATAAGAGAATAGAACATTTTGCCTCCAGGACAGCCATGGATATTGAAGGGTTAGGCGAAGCGCTGATTCATCAGCTTATTGAGAACAAGCTTCTTTCAGACTACGGGGATATCTATTTTCTAAAGAAGGAAGATCTTATAGATCTTGAAAGGATGGGTGGAAAGAGTGCTCAAAATCTTTTTGATGCAATCGAAGAAAGTAAAAAGCGGCCACTTGACAGAGTTATTTTTGCACTTGGTATCAGATATGTTGGTTCTGGAGCGGCAGTACTTCTTGCAGATCATTTTGGTTCCATAGAGAAAATAATGAAAACACCTCTGCCGTATCTTGAGACTCTAGAAGGAATAGGTCCAAAGATTGCCGAAAGTATTGTTCAGTTTTTCCAGAATAAAAAAAATCTTGAGGTGCTGGAGAAGCTCAGGAAAGCAGGGGTGCGAATGGAAGAGAAGAGAGCCAGACGTGAAGGAGGTATATTTGCGGGGGAAATCTTTGTGCTTACAGGATCTCTTACCAGATTTACACGTGAAGGAGCGACTGAACTCATCGAATCAGAAGGAGGCAAGATAAGTTCCAGTGTTAGTCGGAACACGGATTTTGTTCTTGTAGGAGAAAAACCCGGCTCAAAATACAGAAAAGCTCTTGATCTGGATATTAAGATTATTGATGAAGATACCTTTGTTGCCATGATCGAAAAAGCAAAAAAGAGGCGGTATCCCGATGATTATCAACTGGGGATTGAAATCTGATTCTCTTACCACCATAAATTTGAGTATGATAAGGATGCAAGATGACCGATTATTTAGTTCTGGAAAAGAGATATGAGATAGGTGTTTATGCTAAGCGAAATGTTGTTCTGATCAAAGGAAAAAACGCCAGAGTCTGGGACCAGAACGGAAAAGAATACATCGATTGTGTGGCAGGTCTTGGAGTCGGGAGCGTAGGACATGCCAACGAAAAAGTTGCTGCGGCAGTTAGCGAGCAGGCAAAGAAATTAATTGTATGCTCCAATCTATTTGCCAATGATAAAAGGGCGTTGCTCCTTGAGAAGCTGGTAAAGATAACACCGAAAAATCTTACCCATGTTTTTCTCTGCAATTCTGGAACGGAAAGCGTTGAAGCTGCAGTCAAATTTGCAAGGTTTGTTACACGGAAAACAGATTTCGTATGTGCAGTCAGCGGATTTCACGGTAGGACTATGGGGGCTCTCAGCGCAACTTATAATCCAAAATACAGAGAGAATTTTAAGCCTCTTGTTCCCGGATTTCATCATGTTCCGTTTAACGATTTTGAAGAATTGGAAAAAGCTGTGTCCAAAGATACGGCTGGTGTGATTTTGGAAATTGTTCAAGGGGAAGGTGGAATTAACATCGGGAAAGAAAAGTATTTTCGTAATGTAAAAGCGTTGTGTGAGGTTAAAGGAATATTATTAATCATCGACGAAATACAGACCGGTTTTTGCAGAACAGGCAGGATGTTTGCCTGTAATCATTTTGATTTAGAGCCTGATATTCTCTGTCTGGCAAAATCAATTGCTGGCGGAATTCCTATGGGGGCTGTTGTGTGTTCTGATAAAATAGAAATTCCTGCGGGTAAGCACGGCTCTACATTTGGCGGAAATCCAGTGGCGTGTGCTGGAGCGCTTGCTGCGATTGATTTTATGATAGAAAATAGGCTCGATGAACAGGCTAAAGATAAGGGAGATTATTTTGTCAGGAAACTCAAAAAGTTCAGGTTAAATAAAGTTAAAGAGATTAGATATCTTGGATTAATGATAGGGGTAGAGCTGGAAGATGAGGTAAGTTCTGCTATTTCTAAGCTCATGGATAGAGGAGTTCTTGTGTTCCCCGCAGGTTCTCATGTGATAAGGCTGCTGCCGCCGTTGACGATTGGTTATGAAGAGCTGGATATTGTAGCAGAGAGGTTGGGAGGGGTGTTGTGTTAGTGCAAAAACGAGTTTTAGCAGTCCGATGGTAAGGTGTAATCCATAATGAAAGATACATACAAAACGTACATTCACAATCTGCCGACTGGTCAAAGAAAGTTTTGCTTGAGATAATCCGGGAGTTTTCTGCAAAGGTTCGTTGGCAACTCATCGACTGGGTCATTCTTGATAATCACTATCACATGATTTTGAAAAGCAGGTTTGGTAAGGACCTTTCGCTGCTCAAAGGATGAAAGACAGTTTTATGCAATGAGGAATTATGTAAACTATAACCCGGTTAAGCATGGGATTGTAGAAGATTCGAAGGATTATCCATGGTCGAGTTTTTCAATGAATCTTGAAAGATCTGGAAGATATAGTATGGAATATCGTTTTAGAAAATATCCTTTTAGGGATTTGAGAATAAGAGATGATTTTTGAGATTGGATGAGTGTGAAAAAACAATTTCCTGGTAATTGCAAAAACAAGTTTTCGCAATCCGTCCAGTTCTATGGGGTAAAAAATGAAACGAAGAAAAACGAGAAAAGTTTTTGTGGGGGATGTTCCCATCGGAGGTGATGCACCGATCTCTGTTCAGTCTATGACCAATACAAAGACCGAGGATGTAAAGGCTACATTAGAACAGATTAAAAGATTGGAAGATGCAGGATGTGAGATCGTACGGGTGGCTGTTCCCGGAATGGAAGCAGCCGAGGCGATTGGGGAGATCAAAAAGAATATAAAAATTCCTCTTGTGGCAGATATACATTTTGATTATCGTCTGGCTCTCGAAGCTCTGGAAAATGGAGTTGACAAGATACGGATCAATCCAGGGAATATCGGTTCCAGAGAGAAAGTAGAAAAGGTTCTAAGGGCGGCAAGAGAAAGGGGTGTTCCCATCCGCATAGGCGTGAATGCAGGTTCGCTGGAAAAGGAACTTATTCAGAAATATGATGGTGTAACTGCAGAAGCTCTGGTAGAAAGTGCACTCCGACATCTGGAGATTTGTGAAGAAGTGGGATTTTATGATATGGTGGTCTCGATCAAGGCTTCGGATGTTCCTTTAATGATTGAAGCGAACAGGCTTTTTTCTGAAAAAACAGATTATCCTCTACATCTTGGTGTTACTGAAGCAGGGTCTCCACGACACGGAATCCTTCGTTCTGCCGTAGGAGTGGGGACTCTCCTTGCCGAAGGTATCGGAGATACGATTCGTATTTCTCTTACTGGAGATCCTGTAGAAGAAATCCATGCAGGATACGAAATACTAAAATCACTCCATCTCCGTCAACACGGTTTGACCATTATTTCCTGTCCCACCTGCGGCAGACTTCAAACCAATTTAATACCGATTGTGGAGGAAGTAGAGCGCAGATTGATCGGTATTGATAAGCCTTTAACAATTGCTCTTATGGGATGTGAGGTCAATGGGCCCGGGGAAGCCAGAGAGGCTGATATTGGGATTGCCTGCGGGAAACGCTCGGCTGTTCTTTTTAAAAAGGGCAAGGTGGTCCGAAAAATTAAAGAAAAGGAAATCGTACAAACCTTAGTGGAAGAAGTTGAGAAGTGGTCCAAGTAATTGAATAACAAATATCAAAAGGAGGTGTTTACTATGTTAGAAAATGTGCACTGGCTGGGACATGCGAGCTTCAAAATCACAGGTGAAAAAATTATCTATATTGATCCCTATCGGATAACGGGTGGGGAAACAGCAGACATTATCCTGATTACTCACGATCACTATGATCATCTTTCTAAAGAGGATATTGAAAAGATCATAGGAGAAAAGACAGTGGTAATTGTGCCTACATCAGCAGGGGATGCAATTAAAGGAAACGTGAAGAAAGTTAAACCCGGGGATACATTAACTGTTGAAGGTGTAGAGATTCAAGCTGTACCTGCCTACAACACTGGAAAGGAGTTTCATCCCCGTGGGAAAAACTATGTCGGGTATGTGTTTAAAGTCGGTGGAGTCAGTTACTACCACGCAGGTGACACAGATTATATTCCTGAGATGAAAGATATTCATGCGGATGTTGCTTTCCTTCCTGTTGGAGGAACATATACCATGGATGCTGAAGAAGCAGCTAAGGCTGCTGAAGATATAAAGCCAAAAGTGGCAGTACCAATGCACTGGGGAACTATTGTCGGCTCTGAGAAAGATGCAAGAAAGTTTGAGAGTCTCTGCGGCTGCGAAGTACGGATTCTGAAGAAGGAGAAATGAGGGGTAAGAAGCAAAGAAATAAGAAGTAAAGAAGTAGATGCTGGAGACAGGATACCGGAGACCGGGAACCGGAAGGAATTTAGGCATTAGCCTTTCATGAAATTAAGACTAATAAACACTGTAGGAAATTCTGTTGTATTTTTCAGTATTTTTTAGAAAAAATTTTCCCATTATACTTTCATGGTTTTCCCTTTTATTCGGAAATCTACAGGCTCAGGAATACTGCTGGCCTACAGATGCGAGCAGGATAATGACCTCTTCTTTTGGTGAGTACAGACCCGGTCACATCCATGCCGGTATAGACATAAAAACATGGGATAAGGAGGGGTATAGAGTATTTGCTATTGGGGACTGTTCTGTTGTCCTGCTTGCGACTTCGCCTTACGGGTACGGTCGTACAATTCATCTTGTACTCAAAAATGGGGTAAAGGTTGTTTATGGACATCTTTCCAGGTTTTCAAATTCTTTTCAACATCTTATCCGGAGAGAGCAAAAGAGAAAAAAACATTTTGCTGTTAAACTGGTTTTTGAACCTGGGGTTTTAACAGTTAAGAAAGGTGAACTCATCGGTTATACGGGCAGCAGCGGAAGTGGAGCTCCACATCTTCATTTCGAGGTAAGAGATAGGAGAGGTTGCCCCTTCAATCCCCTTCTGCTGGGTTACCATATCAAAGATACAGTTCCCCCCACGTTGAAAGCAGTTGCAGTTTCTCCTTTGAGTTTTGGCTCACATATTGATGGTGATTTCAAGCCAAAAGTTTTTCCTCTCCGGAAAATCGGAGAAGGTCATTATCTTCTAACAAGAATTATTAAAGCATGGGGTAGAGTGGGACTGTCCCTTTCGGCTTTTGATAGGGCAGATGAAGCGCCCAATAAGTTTTCTACTTACAGTATTAGATTTTTCGTGGATGGAAAACTTGTTTTCACTTCGCAGTACGATCGTTTCCCCCTGAGCAAATCCAGAGAAGTAAATCTGGATAGAGATTA
>CAZPNF010000048.1:8246-9473 GCA_964587715.1 uncultured bacterium
GCTGGGTTTATTCCAGAAGCTCTACCGCGATGTTGGGAATGATCTTCCCTTTTACAAACATGCTGGAATGGAATCAGGTGTTCTCTGCTGCTGGGATGGGAAAGAATCTTTAGATCAATTTTCTTTAATGGATTCGGAAAATGAAGGAGGCCCTGTTTTTTTAGGGGAAGGTAGCCACTCAATCAGGATCGAGGCAGTGGATTATTTTGGAAACGTCTCTGAAGTGACGGGCAATCTGCAGATGGTGCCTCTTTCCAGTATCTGGGTGAGTGCTGTCTCACGTATGACTTCACAGATAAAGAACTCGACTCCAATGAAAAAAATCTCCAGAGTAAGGATAAAAAAACAATTTCTGGATGAAGCAATCCGATTTTCTGTACAATCAAGCCAACCGCTTCCCGCTGTTCCACATCTTTCCGTACGTATAAATTCCTGGAAACAAACCTTTGTTCCTCTTATCCCGAGAAGCGATAGGGAGTTCGTGGGTGAGATTCCCATTGAAGAAGGAGTGGATGGGAGAATGATAACAGAGGCACGTTTTTTTACAGAATACGGTATAGAGAAAACAGTTCGAGACACAATTGAGGTTTTTGGGATTTCACCTGAGAGAGGAGGAACAGTTATTTCCTCTGATGGGGTTTGCAGAGTTATTTTTCCAGAAGGTTCAGTCTATAGTTATATTTTAGGAAATTGTCGTACAAATAACTATCCAGTTGCCGGTGGAGTTTTAGGCCAATGGTATACTGTTTATCCTGATGATGTTCCCCTAAGAAAAAAGATAAAACTATTAATTTCTGGTTTGGAGTACGCAAGCAGAAAAGAGAAACTTGGAATTTATCGGTTGAGCCGAAGGGGGAAAGTTAATTTTGTAGGGAATAGGTGGGAAAGAAGAAAACTTGCTGCGTGGACAGAAAGTCTTGGTAAATTTGTTGTGCTAAAAGATACTGTTCCTCCAGATATTTTTTTTGTTCGTCCTGCTTCTGGAGTGAGGATAAAAAATCGAACTCCCAGAATCGTTGTAGGGTTTAAGGATGGTCTTTCGGGTATTTACGGAGAAGATAATTATATAATTCTCCTGGATTTTACTCGCTTGATTGTGGAGTATGATCCTGAGAAAAATATTGCTTTTCATCAAATTGAGGAACCGTTGACTCCGGGGAACCACACCCTTGAAGTTGTAATCAGGGACAGGGCAGGAAATACAGCAAGAAAAAAAAGCTCGTTTTA
>CAZPNF010000049.1:0-9389 GCA_964587715.1 uncultured bacterium
TCTTTTGTTTATTATTTTATAATTTAGTAAATACCCTTTTTAGAGTGGACTCATGAATATTTCTTTATCTATTTCCTCATAGACCACCTTAAGAGAGTATCCAGAAAATCTACCTGGAAATTTCTTAACTGCTATAATTTTGTTCCCCTCTATATCTGATAAATCTGGTAACTCTATTGTTTCTATAATATCTGTCTCAAATATTTTATAAAGTCTCGCATTATTCCTTGCATGTCTTGACAATTTTATTTTCATCGCATACCTCTGGTCTTCTCTAACCCCACCCACAACATCCTACCACTTCCCCATTATTAAGAAAACTAATCAATATCCTTACTATGTTTATTGAAATCAAATTCAGTCTGAGTAAAATTCTTTATAAAAGACAATTGCTGCATATCTGGTTTTTTATATAGTTTAACAGATTCTCTGATTTCATTTTCTGGAGTTGCTACTCTTGCCCCTTTATCTTCAAGGAAACTTCCCACTGTCTTCCGATTAAATCCCAAAATCCCAATATCATGAAGATCCTTACATTCATCACTATCATTAGTAAAAATTGGTAAATCTAATTTGGTAATCCTTTTTGCCACTGTGTATGTTTTCGATCCTTTAGGACCATACGGGATAAAAACAATATCAGCAAGAGCACAGGCTATCCAATTCCTCTCCATAATATTCTTTCTCAAATGTCTTGTCTCATCTGGATCGCTTATGGAAAGCATTAATAATTCATTATTTTCCGCTCTACGCCAATATTCATCTTCCTCCGGGAATTCATGCAGAGGCGGATAAAACCGATCTCTCAAAAAAGATTTAAATGTCTCGTTACGAAGTCCTTTCGTCGAAAAAAGAGTTGTTGTTGCGTTTTTTCGGAATAGACTCAGCCTGAAGATTTCGGTCTCCATCACCGAATGCCAGCTACCAATGTAGTTCATCTCATATTCTCTAACAGTAAACAGAATTTGATTTGTATCATTCAGTGCTTGTCCAGTTATAGAATCTGCCGAAATCACTGCCATTGTGAAACGATCAAGAAATTCCAATGGACCGTTATAATAGATCCTGCCTGGACACTTATCCCCTAATCTTTTAATAAGTTTTTTGGGATACTCAGAATCATTTGGTGTTATTATTTTATATTCCATAGCTTTCTGACCATTAAATCTATTTCCTTTTCAATGTCATTTATGCTTTTACTTCTTCTAACCAAATCATGTGCTTTCTCAGATAATTCTGCAAGTTTCTTATGAGTCTTGTTATTGTTATCAAAGAGGGGGATAGCAAGATTATTCATAATAGATGGCGTCCCGAATCCTCTTCCTGCAGATGAGAAACTTTTTATAAAATCATTGACAAGCTCAGAGTTTAATACAGCGCAAAGATAATGAGCCTCATCCTTATTATCCAATGCAAAGAATGCAGTTGTATCTGTAGAAACCAAAGACTTTGTCCCAAAATCAGTTTTAATATTTGACAACACCACCGCAGACATTTTTGCTGCCATCCGTTTCCATGCCACCCGATATTTCGCAAACGTATATTCTCCTATGCCATACATTGCATAAAATTCTGTTTTCTTTGCAAGCTCATTCACTACACGAGAACCTCTGGAAAGCAAGATTTCTTTAAATTGTCGTAAATAAGCGTAAGTCAAAGGTACATTTTCAATCATCCAGTTTTCTTTATAGGGAGCCCGTTTGGGGGGATTCTGTGATATCAACAAGTAAAAATGAGATTTTACACCATATTTCACTATCTCCCTACCACTTATCCCTGGAAATACTAAATCAGGTTCAATGGCAACATGAACTGATTTTATTTCCCGTTTTCCTCTATCATGCATATTCTCAACCACAAGAATACCGTCTGGCCTTACTTCCTTTACTCGCAACCAAAAAACTCCGTAAGGTTCTACCCTTGCACCAAGATAAGCTTTATAAAGATTTCTTCCTTTCAATTTAGAATACACAGCTAACTCTGCCGTTTCTGCAGTCTGCCAGGATGAAAACAATTTATCTTGATTAACAGGCATCGCCTTTAATCGCTTTCTTTCGCAATTAGCTTTGACTTTATCCAGAGGCCAATCTGGTGAAATATGACCGATTTTAGTTTTTCGTCTCCACTCAATAACTGGCACGGGATACGATGTTTTCTCTCCTTTTTTCAGGAAAAATACAGATGTCTTATTTGCAGATTGGAAAGGCTGCAAGTGAACCATATCCTCCATACTTAAAACTCTTAGAGGGGCCTTTTTATCTTTTAGTTCAAATTGCCTGAATCCTTCACCTGCTCCTTTTGATTTGAAAACTTCCATGGTAATTATGAATGCTAAAATCCCTTTGTCTTTCAGATAATTATCTACCGAAGCATAAGTGAACAGCATGGAAAAATCTTTTTCACCACCTCCTAATCTTGTTTCATAACCTCTCAACGAGAAAAGGCCATATTTCTGCCATAGTCTAAGACTTCTTTTTCTGTAATCATCTGAGAGATATCCCCATCTTACCCAGGGAGGATTACCAATTACAAAATCAAATTTGCCAAGATAGACAGGAGCAAATGCGTTTTTTATGTATCGTGCCCATATTCCATTTTCTCCGCTATCATCCAACTCTTTTATGCGTGTGTAAACATCGACAAGAAGGGAGGTCTCTTTTTCAGACAGATTAAACTCTGTTTTAATTTTATCTTTAAAGTTCTCCGGTTTAACTTTCCCTCTCAAGGCAACATCCATCATTGAAGTAAACTTATCTATGTGGTTTTTATCCTTCATTGAAATAGGAAAAGTATAATTGCCTTTTGTTGTGGTAAATATGATTGTATTTTCAAGCGCGAATTCTCCTTCTTCTACATAATGAGTCGGTGTGAGAACAGAATCACACAGGTAAACGGGAATCGAAATCGGTCGTATGTAGGGAATGAATCTTGAGAATGCAATCAGATAATTTGTGCGGGCTGATAATACTGCGATTGGATTCAAATCAAAACCCACGATATTTTCAATAATATGGCGTGCTACAGCCTTTTCATCACCTTTAGCATATCTGATTGCTTTTTTAATTGCCTGAACCAAAAAGGTGCCTGATCCACAGGCAGGATCAAGAAAGCGAGAGCCAATCACTCCTTTATATCCACTTTTGTCTACAACATATTCTGCCAGCCAATCTGGGGTATAATATTCTCCCAGATCGTGTCGCAATTTCCGGGGGACAAGTAATTCATATAACCTCTGCAAAAGGTCTCTTGTCCACTCAGGCTCAAGAATCGGTGTCGCTGATTCAAAATCAGATAACGCATTTACAATACTACGAAAGACATTTGTGATATATGGATCCCACCCATCAAGATACCATGAGAAAAAATCTGCTTCCAAAAAATTTACAATTCCCTTGTTATTAAAATCTGCTCCGCTTTCCAGATAGGTTAACTTATCCTTTAATTCATCATCGTCCATCGCAGTAAGTCCTTTAACGAAGGACTGTACAGTGCTTCTATCCTGCAGTGAGACGAGTTCAATTGAAATAAGCTTCATAAGAAAAGCATAAAAAGTGTGAATTGCAAAAAGCAATTGTTTGAGTCTAACTCCTCCAGGAATTTGATATAATCTTGCAGTCTCCTCAGCAGATTTTTTTGCTTTTTCAAGCTCCTGTCCATATACAACACCAAAAATTCTGTCCCATTCCTGAAAGAATGTTTTTATCCGTGAAGGTGCCTGCCTTCTCTGTACTCTCATCAGTACAGAATACAAGGCAGAGACTGCTTGTTGTGTTATCTGATGAGCAGGAGCAAATACCCTGGCAAGGTTTTCTGCAGTCAAAGGACGTCGAGCTGAAGCCCTGACAAATATCAACAGATTTGCAAGACTCGACTTACTTATTGGATAAGGGCCTAAAAGCTGAAAGCCACGCTTCGATTTAATCTCAGGGAAAAGAACTGCCTGTGTTTGCGCTACAGGTATAGGAGTTTGTAAAACTGTAGAAACTTTTGTGAATCGGAGGAATAGTATCTGCTTACCATCAGTTGCAACACCGATTGCTTTCCCTAAAAAATCTTCTTTCTGCTGCCCTAAGTGTATAGCCTGCTCACTTAAATAGCGCTGAAGTTGTTCTGTGGCCGATGTAATATCAGCCTTTTTTGATAATTTGCCAGGAGCTTTATATTCTATTGTTAAAAAACCGTAGACTGCATCAGGTCTTCCTCTAAAAGTTGTAGCTGCTTTCTCATATCTAACAATGTCAATATCAACACCCATTCTCTTAAATGTTTTTTGAAGCAGCGGCTCCATACCCATTTTGAGATCTTCTTCTGTTTTGGCATTATTAGCAATTTCTTTAATGTCTTTTGCTAATTTTTCTGTATTTATTTGCCAGTATTTTTTTTCTTTCATCATTTCGTTTTTCTATAAAACTCTTATTAATTACTTTCCTCCCTCCCCCATCACCCTCCTCACAGCCACAAGCCGCATATCATTTTCAATCCGCTTAATCCGGGCAGAGAATCTATTGTCGAACCTAGTATTACCATCCGATGACTCTAAGACAACACCTCCTTCAGTAAGAATTTGATCCGAGAGAGAAAGAACAACCTTTCCCCCATACTTTTCATGTACCTCTTTCTCTATTTGAGAAAGCACCTTCTTAGTCAAAAGCTTTTTCTCAACTTCACCAGGCAGAATAATAAGCTTCCCTCCACCCAGAGCCATTATCCCCTCAAGCACCAATTTCTTAAGAAACGGCAAATAAAAATCGCTCTGACGAAATTGACTAATTTTCTCCTCCACAGCCTGGAATAACTTTGAAATTAACTCTTCCCTATCCTGTAAAGCCCTCTTATTGATTTCAAGATGAACTCCCGAAAGAATCCTCTGCCGAATCCCATCAGCCTGAACTCCAGCTTTTTGGAGAAGACCATTTTTAATCTTTTCAGCCTCTTTTTTGGCGTCATCGAGAATATGATTTGCCTCTTTTTCTGCCTGTTCCAGTATCCCCCCAGCTTCTACTTTTGACTGAGCCTGAATTTCTTTTTTAAAAATGTCAGACGATTCAGTATGCTCTTCAACAGACTTCATCAATAACCTCGATTGGGTTTTTTGCATTCTAATATGCAATTTTAATATTTGATTTTTGATCTTTTATTTATAAACTCACACCCACTGCTGCTCGGATTAAATCTCTTATCTCTGGCCGCCCTTCCATTGGGCCAAGACGATCCGGGATTTCAATAATAAGAGGGAACGTAGTCTTGTAAACGTACTGATCCACCTGCTGGCGGACAGCTCCTGCTAATCTCTCAGGAATAATAATGACCCCGAGATCTTCCATCTGGAATGCCTTTTCTAAGGCTTCCCTTGTCTCATCAGCAGTTGCAACTATTTCTCCCTCGATCCCGGCCAGCCCGAAGCCCAAAACTGTGTCCTCATCTCCAATAACGTAGAATTCCAACTACTTCCTCACACCTTTCCAAGAATCATTATTGCGATTATCAAACCGTAAATAGCAATTCCTTCGGCCAGACCTACAAAAATAAGAGCACGGCCTGCAAGTTCGGGCTTCTCCCCAATAGCACCCATGGCGGCAGCTCCGACATATCCTACAGCCGCACCAGCTCCAAGAGAACCAACACCAACAGCAATAGAAGCTGCTAAAAAGGCGAACTTAACAACGCCAGAATCAGTAGTTTTTGCTGGAGCTTCCTGCTGAGAAGAAGTCACAGAATCGGGAAGAGCTTTTGCCTCTTGAGTTCCTGCTACAACTTTAAATGCACCGAGTCCCATAACAACAAAAATAAAAAAAACAAGCAGAAGCCCAAAACCTGCAATTTTTTTTCTGAAATTTTCTCTGGAAACAGTTTTCAATGTGGTACCTCCTTTCAATAATGTCTAAGATAAAGTTTTAACCTCATGGTAAGTTCCCTCGACTCCGCTCAAGACAGAGCCTTCGACAACCTCAAAATAAAGTTTTAGCAACAACACCAATTATTCTGGCTTTAATTCTGCCTTTAAGGGTTTATAGGCTACATCGCTTTCCTGGAAAAATCTACTGAAGAATTCGTAGAATTCCAGACGAACTGCCTGTATGCTAACAACCAGACCCTCGAGGGCAATAATTAGTATGTTGCCAAAAATTAAAACAAGAGCTGAAACTATTCCGCCTGCCATTCCATGAACAGCATCAGAAAGGGAAAAAATCGCCATAAAAAGGCCGACGTGGGCCAAACCAAAAGCTGCCACACGGATAAACGAAACAGTATTAGCCAGAAAACCAAGAAAAATCTCCAGTATCTCTACACCACCTCCCATTATACCTGTAAGCACTCCTTCTGGAAAGAGCTTACGCTTTCCCCGAAACAGGTGAACAATAGGCTCTCTCAAAAAAAGAAGTACTACCGAAGTCAACATTAAAATAGGAACAAAAAGAGGAACCTCTCCTTTGGCTTCAGCTTCGGTTGTAAGCATCCTGGTAACCACTATTATACCACACCAATAAATAACAGCAGCCAATAAACCTGCTTTATCAAAAATCATACCTAAGAAATCCCGCCTCAAAATCCCATTAATAACATTGACCAGAATAGCCAGTGAAATCATCCCAATTCCAAAGAAGATTGCCACTTTGAAAAGCTGGGAAATAGATTCCATTGGTTTGATCCATAGAGTTGGGATAAGATGCTCAAGACCAAAAATGCTGCCGAACAAAAATCCAAAAATAATACTGGCGCATCCTGCATAGAAGAGAAGGATCCCCGCACTTTTGTAAGTTTTTTTCTGACCTTTTTTAGCCATAAAAACACCAAGAAGAGCCAGAATTAACCCGTGTCCAACATCGCCGAACATCATGCCGAACATCAAAAGGAAACTAATCCCTAAGATGGGTGTAGGATCGATAGAGTGGTAGGCAGGTATGCCGTATGTCTTTGTAAGAAACTCAAAAGGTTTTAGAAGAGACGGATTTTTTAATTGTACGGGAACCTGCACTTCTCCCTTTTGAACTGATAGAACCTTTTCTGCAGGAACAGTTTCAACAACACACCGATTCTGAGTTGCTCTCAGGATTTTACGGACAAAATCTTCTCTGTCCTCTCTGGGAAGCCAGCCAGAAAGAAGATAGGTGCGTTCTGTCTTACGGAAGTATTTTAATATTTCTTGTTTCAGAATGTCTCGTCTGAGACGAAAAAGAACTGAGCGTAGGAATTCTTTGCTCTCAAAAGCCATTTTCCTTAGTTTTTCATCTATTAAAAAAGCCTTCTCTTTCAACCGTTTAATTTCGGGATCGAGATTCTTAAGAATTTCAGGCGATGGAAGCTCCTTTTCCTTCTCCCAGACAGCCGGTTCAACACCTGTCTCTTTCATGGCGCTTCGCAGCCTTTCCTGATCTCTCTTCAAAGCAATCACCATCACAGTAACCATGCCCTCTGAACGTCCCATGGGGTAGAGAACATGAAGAATCGGTTCTAAGTTATGCTTTAAGATTTCCATGTTTTCTTCGGCTAATTGACCTACCTCAACAGCAAGATAGGAATACCTGTCTCTGCTTTCAAGAATAGGAAGCTCTAAAATTGGAGCTCCTTCAAGCAATCCTCTGAATTCATTTAATCTGGTGAGTTCATTCTCAATCCTTTTCTTAGAGCTAACTTCTTCTCGCACTGAATCTTCGATATCGGCAATTTTTTGATCAAGTTTTCCCCACAATTCTTCAGATGGTGCAGCACTGCTTAAATCCGGAGTTATTTCCAGATCATTCAAAAGCGCCTCAATCTTTTTCTGGCGCTCTTCCATTTCAGTGGTTTTTTCTCCTCTTCCCACTCTCATAAGTTCCTCTGCCCAGGATTCCATATCAGCAGCATCAACAATCTGGAGTGTCCCCTGTCGAACCACAGTATCAGCCACTCGGTCTACATCTTTTTCAAAAAAGACCACGTGAACCTGATCCATTTTCTCAGGAGTAAACATATTTTACCTCATACAATGAGAAGAGCTTCAGTCTCATCTGGAGAAAGTCCATATATTTTGGCTTCGATTAGTGTTCTTATATTTTTTGTTTCAATCCGGATCAAAACAAAATATCCCATAATAGCCCCTATGGTAAAGGGAAATTGACCAAAGGCCCGATTTGCCTCTGATAGAAGAACCTGATAGAGAACTCTTTCCATAAGTTCCATAGAACTTGTTTCTTCCTGCTCTTCCTCCTGAACAAGACTACTGGTTTTGCCCATTACTTTTCCCAAAAGATTTTTTATGCTTCCACCGGCCAGAACATCCTGAATCTCGCCTGATTTTATTCTGTATCCGTAGGGTAAAAGCATTCCTATTATTTCTGCCGAAGAAATATCATAGTATTTTTTGAAGCGGCTCATCCAGTTAAGGTTTCGTATATCAACCTCAAGGCCTACCAATCTCCTTACAATCAGCTTATCTTTACGACTAAGAGATTCAGTAGTTTTCCAGAAACGAGTGAAATAATCTCTGTCAATGGCCAATTCCAGCGGGAAAAGAGTCTTGTGTTCAAGATAAGCAGAGATCTTTTTTGCAAGAACATTATAGAAGGGTGTTTCTTCAAGAAGACCTACAACCTCGCTTATATCGCCTGCCGAAATAATAGCATCCACAGGGAAATCATAAATAATTTTGTCGCGGTAAAGTTGAATTATCTTTTCATCTTTTTTGTGCCAGCACCTGAGAATTATTTTCAGCCTCTCTCCCTCGTAGTGATCAAACAAAGAAAGAATTATCTTTCTGACATCGCCCCTACTGCTTTTTTCCAACAGTTTAAGTCGTTCAATCCCCCCTAAGAACAGGGTCTGTTCAACAAGTGCTGGTTCTCTTGATTCTAATTTCTCGATAACATTCCTGTAATGGGTCCTGGAAAGAATAGAGAAGAGTTCATCTATGTTCCCTGCTTTAGTCAGCGCCTCCTGATAGTCAGATTTATCCAGAAGAAATGAGCGCATGGCTCGTACTTTGGCATTTATAAATCCGTATGTGCCAATTGATGTCACTTTTTCACTTCCTCACCAAGTACCATCTTGAAAAGAACCTCTACGGTCTCTTTGATTTCCTTTTGTTTTTCCTCCCAGAGAGACTGACTAACCTTGGCTGCCGCTTCAAGTTGTTTTTCTTTTTCTTTCTCTGCTTTTTCTTCTGCTTTGGAGATCAAAACTTTTGCTTCCTCCCTACCCTTTTCCCTCGCTTCCGCAAGAATGCGCTTTACATCTTCTTCAGCTTTGAGACGAATCTGTTTAGCTTTTTCCTTAGCCTGATTTACACGTTCCCTGGCTTTTTTTTCCTCATCAAGAATATCTTCGATAATCTCTTTCATAGGATTTACCTTATGGATTAAGGGACAAAAATATATACGCAAATTTAGTAAAGTTACAAACAAAAGCAAAAA
>CAZPNF010000050.1:0-9329 GCA_964587715.1 uncultured bacterium
GATATTATTAAAATTAACCACAACTTCCTCAACATAATCTAAGAAATCTGATTTGTCGAGCATGCCAAAAATGCATCAAGGTGTTGAGAGAAAAACATGAATGTGCGCGCACTTTTTCCTCTTTTGCCTGTGAAGTGTTTGAGACTAGCGAGTACTCCAGTTAATCGAAGGACTAATTAGGATATAAACGAGTACGGGTAGCACGAGATCAAGGCTCGTTAAAATAAGGTTTTTAGGGGCAACGCGCCAAGTGACTGTGCCAAGCTATTTCTTGGATGCTGGTGGATTAAAAATTCTTATCGATTGCGGACTGTTTCAGGAACGTGAATATTCATACAGGAGCTGGAATCCATTCCCTATTCCCAAAAGCAAATCCAATATATCTTCTTAACCCACGTTCATTTGGACCATTTAGGGCTTATTCCCAAACTCGTAAAGGAAGGCTTGACGGGGGAAATCCTGTTAACTCACGCGTCCAAAGGGCTGTTTCCAATTGTTATTCTAGATTCAGCTCGGATACAGGAAGAAGATGCCGCCTTCAAGAAAAAACGTCACACGAGGGAGTGTCGAATTGGGTCCTATCCGGAAAAGCCCTTATCCACTGAAAAGGATGCCCGGAAGTGCTTCAGACTTTTGAAAAGGGTTCCCTACGAAGAATATATCTCTCTTAACCGTCGAGTGAAAGTCTGTTTCCACGATGCTGGCCACATCCTCGGTTCAGCAACGATTGAGGTAATTGTCCAAGATGAAAACCAACCGAAGAACATTGTTTTTTCGGGCGACATCGACCAGTGGGAGAATTTCAGCGACATCGACAGACGTTGTCATTGCTAGTCCCCTTGCCTTCAGGGTCACTTCTTTGGTATCAGAGGAATTGAAACTTGTGATCACTGCTAAAACGTAGCTCATGACCGTTTCCTTCCAATATAAACTATGTTCGGGTCTTTTGACATGCAATACACTTCCTTCGTTTAGAGTTTCTCTGTAGCTGCATTGAATCTATTCTGATTATGCTTGTACTAACTCACCAATTGCGAATCTAGGTCCAACGCTTGTTACCTTGAATTTCACGTGTTCTCCTTGCTTAGTGTTGGGCACAAATATGATGAATCCTTGAATCTTTGCGATGCCGTCGCCTCTTCTGCTTATGTCTTCGATTTCAGCTTCGTATTCCTTGTCCACTTCAACTGGTTTGCTCATGCTACCGTATGAATATGACATTCTATCACCTCGTTTAATTTTTTCAGCTAGAATTGCCTTGAAAAAAGAGTAAAAACGTCTATAACCGTCCTACCTTCTTTAGAAAGCACTTAACTGCTTGATACCTGTTACACCAGCCCTCCTAATTAACCTTTGTATGTGTATGAAATGTACCAATGTATACTCGAGATAAATGAGGATTCTCAGAATTTTACATGGTGTAAATGGCTATGACATAATTTGTTTATAAAGCTAGAAATAGCTTAAAATACACTTTTTTGGCGTTTTAAAGAGCAAAAAGGGCTTGTTTTTCTATCTAAATCCAAATATTATAGCTGCTGTAGTATCCACTATGAGGTGAACTATTTTGGTGTTTGAAGAAGATGACGATTGGCAAGATTGGGATGAAGAGGATGAAGATGAAGAAGAGGATTAGCAGAAGCCTAGAGTCGAAATTGAATTCGGGCATTTGTAATCATTTATCCCCTGATGTGGGGAAATCCCCTTTTTGTTTATGGGAACAGTTCAAGACTGAAACGCACTCCATATATACAGCGGTATACATTAGTAGTTCGTTGAGTCCTCAGTAAATTTTGACAGACTACTACTTTTGTCGGTTTATTTCGAGGATTCTGTTAGAAAAAACTGTATCGAAAGCAGGAGGCAGGTTAAGCACGTCTATGTCTGGGGTTCAATATAAAATGGAACAAAGAATTGTACGAAAATTTGAGAAAGCAGGAGCCGTTTCTATGGAAAAAGCGGTTACTGTTGAAGAGGCAAAATTAGATGAACAGGAACAATACTGGTTAGACTATTTTGCGGGTTCTTTTCTGGGTCAGATAAAGAAGACTGAACAACATCTATACTACATTTAGAAGAAACGTTTCAGCTAGTTAATCAGTAAAAGAATTCTTCAGTTATCTAGACGCATATTTTGGGCACCTAAAAAGAAGATGTGCTAATTAGCAGGTGTTCGATTTTTTACATTTATTCTTTCACATCGTCTATGATTTTAGTATTCAGCACACCTAGACCTTTCAATAATTGCTTTGGTTCAAAATTTGCTAAATTAACGGTAAACAAATTTATCCAGTTTCATCTTTTTTGGATTGCGTAAAAATTTTGCTTTTCCAAATATACACGTATGTTCAGGCGAAAACATTATCAGCTAACGCTGAGCTTAAAAAAAGAAAAAGTGTAAAAAAATTACTTTTTGGGAATATAAACTAGCTTGTTAAGCTTAATATCGACTTCTTGCAGGTCGTTTTTTAGCGTAACAATCTCTGCAGTATACAGGTCTGCTGGGGTCAGGTTTGAATGGTACTTGACATTCTTTTCCGCATTCAGCGCAGACTGCATTGTGCATTTCTCTTGGTCTACCATAAGACATTCCTTTTGCACCTCCGATTCTATGACAAAATTAGTTTCTTCAACTCACTAATTCATAAATAGCAACCTCATAGTTGCTTATAAACTTGTACATCTGATGTTTAATATGACAGCGCGCAGAGCTGATCCTGTGTTTTTTGATATTTCTGATGGATTCATGTATAGTAAACTTTAAGGAACTGTTCATGGTTTAGGTTTAAAAAGAGGAGTTTATTTGCCTAAGAAGAGTAAGAAAGAGAAGGCTGCAGGTCGAGAACAGCATAAAAAACTGCAAAAGGCTAAGAAGATGCAGAAGAAACAAAAGAAGAGTGTTTCTCTTCCTGCAAAACATCAGAAAAAATAGTACATGCAATTACTTTTTACAGTAAATTGATTTTCTGAAATTGATGTGTGCAAACACTTTCTACTCTTACTTCATCAGGATTGTCCACGCAGGGGCTATGCCGTAATTTTTTACCATAAAAAACAGATTCAAGATCCAATATGTGAACGCGTCACCATTATAGAGAAAGCGAAAGCAAAATTTCCCTAATGCTAAACGAGGAGAAAATTGTCATTGACCGTTGCGGGAAATGAAAATCCCGAGTTGGGTCTAAGCCCTCAGCGCATGTTAAGCCCGATGAGGCATTGTTTTTGTCGCGTGCTTTTCTTTCGCCTTTTTGATTGGCGCGCTCAATGCCTTAACGCATTGCACTTTAAGTATTGTCCAGCCCACTGAAACAGAGTCTTTGTCGCATATCAGTCTTCAGCTGTTACGACCAATATGCTCAATGTTCCAGTGCAAAACCAGAGCGTGCTCCCCAACTCGGGTGCTATACTACAAATTCGCTGCTTATAAAGCCACATGTATGATAATACACCTATACGCGGAAATATTTCAAAATATTTCGAAATTCTCGTCCGAGTTGCAACAAATTAAAAAAAGGCGCGTTCATACTTAGGCATGTTTATGTTTTCAGATAATGTCTTTAGTGCTTAAACACTTAAGTCGATACCCTTATAAGTGATTAAGTACATAGTATCATATGGGAATAAGCAAATTAAGGTGAATGAAAAATGATTATGAAAACAAAACTAGCAGCCGGTATAAAGCAATTTGCTTATTGGAAAAACATCTAGCGCGATGGCGCGTGTAAAAAATTAAAAATAACAAAAATTGGTGTGGTTGGTAATTTAAATGGGTAGAATAAGCGTATCGCTCCCTGATGAACTGGAAAAGAAACTCAGGTTCAAAACCATCGAGAAATTTGGCGGGAAAAAGGGGGACCTATCCAGAGCTGTCGAAGAAGCCATAAAAACATGGGTTGCCAAAGAAAAATAGATGCATACTCAAAAGAGGCAAAATAACACACGCCTTTTCTCCAAGAGATGCGCGCACACCACACCACAACTTAGCTTTCGGAATAGTTTATTCGGGGGTTTTCTCCTTGTATGCTAGAAATAAGTATAGAATGAGCAGGTCAAATCAATTTAGCGGAGTTGAATGCGGATGCTGCATTTACAAGTCTACCAATTACTGTTGGCGACAATGTCCATATAATCGCTGGAAAACAAATAGTTACTAACAAGCAGAATGGCAAATCATTTCGCAGTGCTTAAATGCTCTCTCGGTAGAACAAGGATGTAGATGCACTGAAGATTAGGGAGGTGAAAAGTTGTCTTTGAAACCTAAGACGATGCAAATAGAGAAAGTGCCAGAAACTGGTGACTCAGAAACATGGGCAAAGTTCAATGAAAGATTAAACGATTTAGCGAATCAAGGGTACACAGTATCATGTGCAACAGACACCTACATTCTATTGAGCAAGAAGCTCGCTGCAATTAGAAGGGAAGATTAACCTCAAAGATTGAACTTGATGATGTGTGTCGCCGAAACCACTCTGCACTTGTAGAATCCGTAGTGTACATTATGGCTTTGATACTACAGAGTACAAAAGCTCAATAAAGTCCAAGATTTTCTGTCGTAGTTTTTCCTGAGAAACTGTCCACTTGTCGAGTGCATCCCAACTTTCGTCTGTAGCCCCAGCATAATCCTCTGTGGAAAGTCTGCGTTTTTCTTTGCGTTTAGAATTCCATCCGCTTGCATAATTCTTAGTTTGACGAAATAATTCAACAATCCGTTTACTATACGTTGTAATTTCTTCAGCTGCTGAGGGATTATGTTTTTTTGCGTAATCTGCAACCATGAAGAGACGTTCCAGATTAGCCCAGTAAGTTTCTGCTGTTCCAAACCAATCTTGGATGGAAGCAAAACAGTCTTTGTCCCCATAAAGCATCTCTAACTCTTCAAGAATCTTTGCGTCTATAGCCCTCATAGAAATCCCTTTTGGGTTCGCTAGAGTAAAAATCTTTTGTGCATCTGGATGCTATCATATAATCTTTGGTTGATGCTTGTTTTCATTGTCTATCTTTTTCAAGAGTTTTTCAAGTATTTTCCCTTTTGTTCTCAATTCTTGTTCCGAAACGGTATGTCCCATTGGACATAAGTCATCAACAACGGCGCCTTCGTTTGCCAGATACACAACAGGATAGAGGTAACATCCCATGGGTCTCTTCTCATATATTTGGCATTTCTTATCAGCGCGACTGTAAAAAACGCAATATCCGTCAACGTTTCTGAGCCTAGTCACACCATCCTCTGTAACTGCAAAATCTTCTAATCTATAGCCTATTTCCTCTAATCTTGTGATGTCCTCGCTTGAAAGCTCCATCACCGTTTCTTCACAGCAAAGTCCACAATTTGAGCAACGCAAACTAACAGATCCCCAACATAACATAACAAAAGACAGCAGAGTAATAGCTATTTGGGTTTGGGGCTAAAATTTAATTTTTTGTGGTATTCCCCCTTACATTTCAAATTTATTTTGGTAATTTTGTTTTTGGTTGTATTTTTATCAGGGTAATTTTGGTTGGAACAAAGCAGAGCAAAAATTTGTTATATCGAGATAGACGAAAGTATTGTGTTTTTTTTTTTGGAACGTATTAAGAGGCTTTGTGCGCGCGAAAATTGTTTAACGATTAATTCTCAAATTAAACATTAATCGTATTAGTCGTTGTTAATATTTTGTATAGAGATCATTTGGGACGATTTAAGAGATGGTGCTCTTTATATTGCACAGCGACTCTTCAACTACCTAGGTGACTGCATGAACAAGGCAAAAAGAAAGAAGAGTAAGCACATCGACACGGACGACGCTGAACAGAAGAAGGAGAGAGAAACGGGGGACATTTATGATGACAAACAGAGAGGAGAAATGTTGAAAGCAGATGGAATTACTGCTGCCGAAAATGCGTTCATGCAAGGAAGAGAGATGACTCCAAAAAAGAGAAAATACCCCACACATAAAGACACAGTTTCAGTTGAACTCGCTGCAGAGGAATACACTGAAGACTAAATCAGCGTCCACTGTTATTGTTTCTTCTTACATCCTGTGACGGTGGATGTAGAAATTGAAATTTGCCGTTTTCTGCTGGACATCCACAGGGTAACTTTTTGATTTCGTTAAAATTTATAGACGCCACATTTTCAACTAAAGTTCCTTTTGCACCATATTTTTTGCATTCGTAGCTTACATTCGATTTTTGTTCACCCATATCATCACCTCGCACGCGCTAATGCAGAATATTAACGATTTTGACATCCATCATCCGATTGTACGCGCGTATTGATGCCACATCAAGTAGAGTCCCTTATTGATTTCCGCGTTTTCTGGGTAGAGCTTACTTTTCCTGCTCCATCACATTTTGGGCATCGTTTTCTCGAATCCCCTTCCCCTGTGGTGCCTGTACCATGGCATACAGGACAGGTGACCATCCAATCTTCTGCACGCTCGTAGAACTTTCTGGGCATAAAATTCACCTTGTTCATGAGTACTCTGTATGTATGCAATATTAATTGCACTCTCACCTTCTCTTCTGTTTCTTTCCTCCACGGGTCCTTCTCGTCTGATGTCCCTTTGTTTTGTCACGACTAGCGCTCTCCTTGGCTTTTCTACGGGAATCCTGTTCGCTACTCATGTTATTTCACCTAACCTCCCAAGTGTAAATTGTGTGCTTTCCAAAATAAAACCTGCTATCCAAATAGGTTCAGGCATGTCGGGTTCTGAAATTGTGTGTATTCTTTGGTGCGCGCGCTTGCTTTCAAAAACTTTATGAAGCAGTTGGGGCAAGTGAAAAAACCACATGATTTGAAAAAATCTAGACAAAAGTAACCTTTTAGACTCTTCATGTTTACAGGCGTCTGTTTACTCGTAGTATATCAGGTCTTCTTCTTCAAGTTTCTGATGAAGTTTGTTGACTGCTTCGTGAACGTCTTCTTCTTTGGTGGCTCCTGTGCAAACAAGTTTACCGCTGGCGAAGAGAAGAATCACCACTTTTGGTTCATCCATTCTGTAGATTAGACCCGGAAACTGTTCAGGCTCATACATTGTTCTGCCGAGACTGTAAGCAGCTTGTTCAAGCTCTATTCTTCCCAAAAGATTCGCTGAGGCAACCATGTTCACTATTTTGATTTCGGGTTTGCCAGGGATGATTATTCCGCTCTTCTTCAGTTCCCTTACAACCTGTTTAACTGCCCTATTTGCTTCCTTCTCAGACTTTGCTCCGGTGCAAACCATCTTCCCCGTACTGAAGATAAGAATGGCTGTCTTGGGTCTTTTTAACCTGAAAACTAAGCCTGGAAATGTTTCCGGACGATACTCAACTCCTGGATTCCCCTTAACAACAGCTTGCAGGTCAATCTTCTGATTCAAAGTAGCAGAGGCAACAACATTTTCGATTCGGATAGAATCTTCAAACGTGGACATTTTTAATTCGTCCTATGCAAATCATGACTTTGGCGGAGTTATTTAAAGAGTTCTGGACCTGGTAAACCGGAAGCGATTATTTTCTTAACGAATCAATGTTTGGGGGAACCATTATCCGAAATCAAATTCTTCTATTTTGGGAAACAATGAAAAAGTGTCTGCAAATTTTACTAAAATTTTTCGACTTGACCGCGCGCTGAGGCGGACGGTCTGTCATTCGCATTAATTTTTTTGATTAAAATTCAATGCAAAAAAATAAATCAGTCGTGCTTTACATACTTATTTGAGGGGAGCAAGAACCTGTCCATTTATCGTAAATCAAGGAGAAGCGACTGGTATAAATCACTAATTTTCATCGGAGTTTACATTGCAATTATCTCCGTTACGAGTATTTACCTGCTTGTCACTTATTGGTATCTCTGGATAGCGTTGGTGGCAGGTGGATTGATACTGCTTATTTTGTGGCACACTAAATCTACTGCTTACCATTGCCCAAAATGTGGTGTCGAATTTGAAATTTCTCTATTAACCGATTTCTTAAGCCCTCATGGAGTAACCAAGAATGGCGGTTGGTTGTACTTGAAATGTCCTGTTTGCTCTAACAGGTCAAAAATGCAGGTGCTTGTTAAGACAAAAGGCAATTCAAACCCTCAATGATGGGAAAGAAGAATTAGCTTTATAGCCATTGTTTGTCACCTTTGATGTATAGTGTTTTTGTTCTCCTTAGTTTTGCGAATTTATTCGCTTTTTTCGGCTTCCTTTTTTTGTTCCTTCCATCGGTCATAATGTTCAAAGAGTGTGTCTGTTTGTTCTATTACAGCTTAACCAACCAAAAATCTACCTGTTCGGGAAGAGATTGCAGTCTTAGATATTAATTACATGCTATTGTGGGTTAAATTTTAACCCCAAACCCAAAATGAAGTCATGCCAAGTTTTTTCCCCCTTCACGGTTTTGAGTTGATGGAACTCCTCTTCCGTGAAGATTTCGTTTATTGTTCTCAACATTTTGCATCACGAGAAAAGGAAGAAAGAAACTTTTATATGAAGTGTGGGTTAATTAATTAACCCAAACCAACATGAATAAAAAATGGAGAACGGTTAACAAATGAGAAAACTTCAAACAGCAACAAAATTGGAGAACAGAGTAAACATTCTCAAAGTGTTAGCTGATAATCAATGGCACAGCTATAAAGAAATTAGAGAGAAGGCAAACATAAGCAACGTCACATTATCTGAGCATCTGAAAGAGCTTAAACCGTTACTCAACAAAAGGCGAGACCCTTCGTCAAGTCGTTTGAGTGCGCAATACAAAATTAAAGAAATTTTTGCTTTAGCTTTAACGAGTCACCTCGTAACGGGGATAGGTTGGAAAGAAATAGAAAAACAGTATCTCAAAGGAAAAGACTTCAAATCGGTTGAATGGGATTCGGTTGTAGAAAATATAAACGTGATAGCTAATCAGTTTTTGATTCATACCCCCACGATTTGTGCAAGCGAAGATTTTTTTGGTGACGGCGAAGAAAAAAATTTGGAATTGCTTGAGCTTCTTCTGGAAACATTTGTGTGGGAAAACTACCGAATTCTCACGTGGAATTTCATAAAAGCCATGTATTATAAACTCAAGAAGGAATCATCGAATGGTTCAGAATTCTAAGGTTGAGAAAATAATTCTTGACGGTAACGGTTCTTATCTGGGAATGGAGAAGGGCTGTTTTGTTGTGAAAGATGAAAAAGGTAACCGTGAACGGTATCCTCTTTTTGAAAAGGAAATAGGTGAGGTTGTTCTGAAAAGTGGTAATTCTGTTTCTACTGGAGCTTTAGCCAGTTTAGGCTTCTGGAATATTGACGTTCTGATATTGACTTCTAGGGGAAAACCTGTCGCCATGCTTAAGGCTTTTGACGATGATTCTCACGTTCACACTCGATTAGCTCAAT
>CAZPNF010000051.1:0-9319 GCA_964587715.1 uncultured bacterium
GCTCCTAACTTAGCCTGAACCCGGCAAGCAGTGGAGGGAAAAAGAGAATCAGGTGTAACGGTTGCTACAATAATTATATCCAGATCTCTTGCCGATACTCTTGCATCTTTCAGAGCATTTTCCGCTGCCATGGTGGCTATATCAGAATTTGCCTTGCCATCTTCAAGAATATGACGTCTCTCAATTCCTGATCGCTCTCTGATCCATTGATCAGAGGTATCAACCATTTTTTCCAGATCAAAATTTGTCAGGATCTTCCCTGAAATTCCTAACCCTGTTCCTGCAATCATTGCCATAGTACTACTTTTCACCTGCTACTCCCTTCAGATCTTTAATTTGATTTTCAATGTGGTCGGCTACTTTCCCCTGAGTCATCTTCCATGCTGCTTCAATTGCATTTTTTATTGCATGGGGGCTGGAACTGCCGTGAGAGATAATACAAGTACCCTTTACCCCTAAAAGTGGAGCACCACCATACTCCTGATAATCAAATAATTTTAAAAGTTTTCTAAACTTAGGTCGAATAAGATAATGCCCCACTGTACCGGCGATATTCCCTCCTATCTTGCGTTTGAGAGTTAAGGAAATCATTCTGCCGAAGCTTTCTGCAAACTTGAGTAAAACATTCCCCACAAAGCCGTCACAAACCACCACGTCAGCTCTGCCGCGGAGGATATCCCTGCCTTCAACATTTCCTACAAAATTGAGAGAACTTTCTTCTAAAAGTTTGTAAGCTGCTTGAGCTGTTTCATTTCCTTTGCCTGGTTCCTCTCCTATATTGAGAAGCCCCACTCTGGGATTTTCAATTTTCTGCAAATGCTTAACAAGGATGGAACCCATCATGCCGAACTGCAGCAAATGAATAGGCTTGCAATCAACATTTGTTCCCACATCGATGAGAAAACAAACCCCTGCTTCATGAGGCATGAATGACCCAACTGCTGGGCGAAGAACCCCTTCTAAAGGTTTAAGTAAAAAGAGAGAAGCTGCCAGGACTGCACCTGTATTCCCGGCACTCACCACTGCATCTACTTTACCTTCTTTGTGCAGGCGAGTTGCAACAGCAATGGAAGAATCCGGCTTCTTCCTTAAAGCCATAGCCGGTAACTCATCCATTTCTATCTTCTGGGAAGCATGAGAAATGGAAAACGGAAGGTCTTTGATAAAATAGTGACGTTTTAGTTCCTCATCTATTGCTGAAGCATCCCCCACAAGGACTACTTCATACCTCCCCTTCGATGCACGGACAGCCTCAATTGCTCCAGTTACAATATCCCTGGGAGCTCGATCTCCCCCCATCGCATCTACAGCAATACGAATCATAGCTTAAAATCTCCTCAGCGCTCTCGAGGAACTATTACCATACGCCCACCATAGTACCCACAATTGGGGCATGCTCTATGAGGCAACTTAGGCTGATGACAGTGAGGACATTCAACTACATTAGGAATACTCAATTTTTGGTGAGTTCTTCTTTTATCTCTTCGTGAACGGGAAATCTTACGTTTAGGTAATGCCACAAAAAACTCCTTTCAATAATTTAAATCAGTCTAATTTCAAACCTTTCAGAATCTCCCAACGAGGATCGATATCATCTTTGGGACACGAACAACTTTCAAAATTCAGATTTGCACCACAATGAGAACACAAGCCCAAACAATCCTCACGACAGAGGTGTTTTGTTGAAACGGCAAGTAAGAGCGCATCCCTCACATCTTGAGTAATATCAATCTCATGAGCCGACGGAGAAAGACACCTGATATCTTCCTTCTCCCCAACTCCAGTTCTTGTACAATCAAAAGTAAAGAGAGTTTTAGCAGTACCTCTAATAACTCTCTTATACTTCACATCACAGCGGTCACACAAAAATTCCCCTTCACTCTCCACCTCTAATTCTACAAGGATATCACCACCCACTGATGTAACATGAGCAGTAATCTCAATCGGGTGTGAAAAGCGACATCCATATCCCAGGGAGAGATTAGGATTGACCGCCAGAAGAGTAAAAGTGGAGACTCCCCCTTCCAACACTGATAAAGGGATACGGAGTTTCCCAAAAGGAATTGACGATAAATTTAGTGAATTCTTCATAAAGAATCAAGATAAAAAATTATAGACAAACTATCCTGCCTTATTTTTCAGGTACTTATCAAGAAATTCCTTGGCAGCAGTATACCCCTTTATGCGATTTTCCAATTTCCTGAATCCGTGACCCTCATCAGGAAAAATGATCAACTTGGCCACCCCACCTTTGCTTTTGACTGCCTCGACAATTTGTTCAGATTCCTCTTCCGGGACTCTTGGATCATTTGCTCCCTGAAGAACGAGAAGCGGTTTGGTAATTTCATCCGCATGGAAAAGCGGAGAAATAGATTTAAGGTAAGCTTCTTCAGTCTTGGGACTGCCTATTTCTTTAATCAATGATTCTCTAAAAGCCTCCCACCATGGTGGAATTTTGTTCAATACATTGATCCAATTAGCAATACCAAAAAGGTCTACTCCTGCAGCAAAAACTTCTGGTTGAAAAGTCAGTGCTGCCAGTACCATGTACCCACCGTAACTTCCCCCAATTATGCCTACTCTGGTTGAGTCTACATAAGGAAGAGTGGTAAGATACTTTTTGCCCCACACACAATCCCAGAGCGGCTCTGCTCCGTGTTTGTGATCATCAGCGGTATAGAAGCTCTTGCCATAGCCACTGGAACCTCTATTATTCACAACTAAAAGTACATAACCGTGATTGACAAAATACTGCTTGAGACCATCGTATCCCTTTCGGCTTTGACCTCCCGGTCCCCCATGAACCCATACCAGAGCAGGTAGTTTTTCACCCTTTCGGATATTATGCGGAGTATAAAGATAGGCAGGAATCTCCAATCCATCGAAACTTTTATATCGAACAAGTTTTGATTCCACCAGATCTTTAGTATCAAGATACTCAGGAACGCTGTTAGTTAACTTGCTGCTTTCTCCTGATTTGAGACCCATCAAGTAAAGATCCCTGGGACGGGTATCACCGCGAAAATAGTAAGTCATAAACTTTTCCGAGCGAGAGAATCCAATACTTGATAATTCACCCTGAGGTATATTGGGCAGCTCTATCGGCACATCAGTTACTGTGTTAAGCACAGTAATCTTTGTGCTGCCGTCTTCGTTAGAAGCGTAATAGAAGTACCTTCCGTTATGAGAAAAACCAGCATAAATAATGTCCCAATTATCCCTTGCAACATCTTCTGTCTGGTAATTTTTTAAGTTCATTCTTTTTAAGTAGGTAAATTCACTGCCTTCATCTGTACGATAATAGAGGAATTTCCCATCAGGCGAGAAGGTTGATGGTGCAAAAACAATTTCTCCATGGTGAGAGGTAAGATTAGCGAGTCTCTTTTTCTTTACATTATATAAATAAATGTCAGAATCTGTTGAAGTAATAGTCTTCACAAGGGCGATAAGATTCATATCTCCGGATGCGCAGGCAAACTGTAGTCCCTTCTTATTTTTAAAAATCATCTTAGACGAACGATTTTTCATGTCGTAACTATAGACGTCCATGTACCGTCTATCTCTACTATTGGTCTGGTAGAGAAAACTATTACCATCGTGAGACCAGCCTAAAAACACTGCCCGCACCTGAGGATCAGCAATAATATCTACAGCTTTTCCACCAGAAGCAGGCATAATATAGATGTGGTAGAGTTCGTTACCCCCTACATCCTGCATGTAAACGATTTCATCTGTATTAGGGCTGAACCACGCCCCACCAATTGAATTTTCATTCTCAAAGGTAAGCTGTTTCGGCTCACCTCCTTCCACCGGGACAGTCCAGATATTAAAGACTCCTGTAGCATCTGTAACAAACGCTATTGCCTTTTCATCTCTGGAGAAACTTGCCCCGTATGTTGTGTAAACTTTGAGGAGCTGCTGTAATGTATAATGTTTAACTTTCCGACCACACCCCTGAAAAAACAGTACCCCCCCAATCAGTATTACTGCTAATCCTGCGACAACAATTTTCTTAAACATAACTGGCCTCCTTTTTAAATTTTGGTGTAAAGATTAAGGATTTAAGGCGTAAGCCTTTTATCACTTTTGAATTTCCCCTTGCCCCAGATTCTTCGCCCCGCCAGAAGGCAGGATTCAGAAAGACAAAATTTCCGAAACTTGAGATTGTTACCACTTATCTTCCTTACACCGATCATGCAAAATTAAATCATTAAAGAACTCTTGCCACTTTCCAAGATCGTTCCAGAGATAAACGGAGTGGTCTCTGGAACGATTGCTATTTCAGCGGTATCCACGCCTGGGGAAAGTACATCCATCCTTATTTCTTTCTTCTTTGAGTTTTCCCCCCGAATTCTTCTTCCCAATTTTAAAATAAGAGCAGAGGCTCTCATCTACCCGGTCCCGATGAAAATCATTTCCCAGATCTCACTACTTCCCATCTCTGAGATATTGATCAATTGCCCGGGCTGCCTTTTTACCAGCTCCCATTGCTAAAATCACTGTGGCAGCACCCGTTACAATATCTCCGCCAGCAAAAACACCCTTTTTGGAAGTTTTGCCTGTTTCTTCATCTGCAACGATGTTACCCCATTTTGTCAATTTAAGGTCAAGTGTGGTAGAAGTCAACACAGGATTTGGCCCTTGACCAATAGCCATTACCACCATATCCACGTCTATGATATGCTTTGATCCTTCAATCGGTATTGGCCGTCTTCTTCCCGAATCGTCCGGTTCTCCCAGCTCCATTTTAATACACTCGATTCCTTTCACCCACCCTTTTTTATCTCCCAATATTCTGACGGGATTGTTTAACAAAAGAGGTTGAACCCCCTCTTCGAACGCATTCTCGATTTCCTCGTCTCTCGCAGGCATTTGTTCTCTTGCACGACGGTAGATTAAATAAACATTTTCTGCACCTAACCTGAGTGATACTCTGGCAGAATCCATAGCCACATTGCCACCACCTACAACTGCTATATTCTTCCCATGATGAATAGGCGTATCATACTCGGGGAAGCGGTATGCTTTCATTAAATTTACTCTTGTCAAGAATTCGTTTGCCGAATAGACCCCATTCAAATTCTCACCAGGAATGTTCATGAAATAGGGTAATCCTGCACCTGTTCCAATAAAAACTGCATAGTATCCTGTCTTTAAAAGCTCATCTATTGTTTTTGTCTTTCCCACAATAAAACTAATCCTGATATCCACACCCATCTTCGATATATAATCACATTCTCTTTGCACAATCTTTTTGGGCAGTCGGAATTCAGGGATACCGTAAACTAAGACACCACCAGCTTTATGAAGTGCCTCAAAGACAGTAACACTGTGACCCATTTTGGCCAGTTCTCCTGCTACTGTCAGGCCTGCCGGACCTGCTCCAACAACAGCTACACGCTTATTAGTCGGCTTCGGAATCTCGGGTATTTTAACATCTCCCTGTTGAGATTCGTAGTCAGCAACAAAACGCTCTAGACGGCCAATTGCAATCGGCTGCCCTTTCTTAGATAAAATACATGCCGCTTCACACTGCTCTTCCTGTGGACAAACCCGGCCGCATATCGCCGGAAGACTATTCTTTTCTTTTATCTTATGGATAGAACCAATAAAATCACCTTTTTTTATAAGTGCGATAAAAGCAGGGATATCAATCTCTACTGGACAGCCTGCAATACAGGTAGGTTTTGGACATTCAAGGCACCTGGAAGCCTCCCGCATTGCTTGCTCCTTTGTGTATCCTAATGTTACCTCATTGAAATTTTTAATTCTCTCTTTTGGATCCTGCTTGGGCATGGGTACACGGGTTTTAGCTCTTTTATGCACTTCCTCGGCTTCTTTAAGTTTACATTCATAATCCTTGTTTGCTTCTTCTTCTTCCTTGACATATATCCTTGATCTTTTTAAAAATTCTTCAAAATCAACTTTATGACCATCAAACTCAGGACCGTCCACACAGGTGAACTTTACCTCATCACCTACAGTGACCCTGCAGCCCCCACACATACCAGTTCCGTCTACCATCAATGAATTAAGACTGACAACTGTTTTAATCCCGGGTTCCTTTGTTACCTTAGCCACTGCTCTCATCATCACTATTGGCCCTACAGCCATGACAAGATCAATTTTTTGACCACGGTCAATAAGCTGCTGAAGGACATCTGTAACAAAACCGTGATGACCAGCAGTTCCGTCGTCTGTCGTAATAAGCAACTCATTGCTCACGACCCTCATCATATCTTCCAGAATGAGTAAATTCTTTGTCCTCGCCCCTATAATTGAAATAACATGGTTCCCTGCTTCCTTAAAAGCCCTGGTTATTGGATAAACAGGTGCTACACCTACCCCTCCCCCAATAAATACCACTGTCCCCACCTTCTTGATTTCTGAAGGATTCCCAAGCGGTCCAACAACATCAAGGATAATATCACCTTGTTTTAATGTCCCAAGTTTACGTGTTGAAACTCCCACCTCCTGAAAAATAATTGTTATTGACCCACTCTTTTTATCATGCTCAGCTACAGTGAGCGGTATACGTTCTGCATACTCGTCCATATGGACAATAACAAACTGTCCTGCTTTTACCTTTTCAGCAATTTCAGGTGCGTAAATTTCAAAAAGCTTAACAGAATTTGCAAGTATCTCCTTCCGGATGATCTCGTTAAGTTTATGCTTTCTCACCTGTTCAGACAATGACCAACTTCCTTTTATTCGTGGTTAGTTTATTGTTTTACAACTTTTCGTTACGGATTATTTCAGTAACAATCATTGGAATTTTTGCACTCACTTCAGGTGTACATGATTCTCCGAATGTCCAGGCGTCTTTTACCTCAACACCGTAAATTACTATCTCATTTGGTAAATCCATATTTAAATTTTTCCCTAACATCAAAGCTTCGGGAAATGCTACCTGATGCCGACTCATTGAAGATCCTCCTTCTAAATCCTCGGGCTTTAATTTGAGCAGCGTTCCTGGCCTGTGTTTTCCTGTTACTACTCCATCGATAAGAATGACGCGATTAAATCCTTTCATAAAATCTAAAAGTTCCAATCCTCCTATGCTTGCTTCTTTTATCAATACAAGGGGATTCTGTATTCTCTTTCCAATCTCCCTGGCAATGTATATGCCTACGCCGTCATCAGAAAGGATAGTATTACCCAACCCTAAGATCAAAGTCTTACCTGTCCTGGCAGTGGTTTTAACACCTTTCGAAGAAACCATAATATCAGTCTCTTGTATACCTTTCCATTCCTTCTTTGTAAAGATCTCTCCCGTGGCAATCATTTACTACAGTAGCCGGGAAATTCTCAACTTCTAATCGACGTATTGCCTCTGGTCCCAGATCCTCGTAAGCAATAACCTCAGCTTTTTTCACACTCTCTGCTATCAAAGCAGCAGCTCCTCCAATAGCGCCAAAGTAAACAGCCCTGTGTTTTTTGATTGCTTCGATTACTTCGTCCGAGCGATTTCCTTTACCAATCATTCCTTTCAGGCCAAGTTCAATAAGCCTGGGTGCATAGGAATCCATCCTGTAACTTGTTGTTGGTCCAATAGAACCAATAGGCTTGCCAGGTTTGGCAGGAGCAGGGCCTGCATAGTAAATAATTTGACCTTTTAAATCTATGGGGAGTTCTTCACCACGATCCAGAGTTTCAATCAATCGTTTGTGAGCCGAGTCCCTACCCGTATAAATAACCCCTGTGATAAAAACAGAATCTCCGATATGTAGATTTTCAATAACTTCATCTGTCAGGGGAACTGTAATCTTTTTAGGTTCTGACATTGAAATCTCCTTCTCCTAAATTGTAACTTCATTACCCATTTGATATTTGTGATTTGCAAAAGTTCAGTTATAATACGACTTCCTTATGCCTTGCCACGTGACACTGCATATTTACGGCCACGGGAAAACTGGCGATGTGGCACGGATGAACTTCTATGTGAACTGCCAGAGCTGTACAGCTTCCTCCGAATCCCTGAGGACCAATACCTAGTCTGTTGATCTTTTCTAAAAGTTCTTCTTCAAGTTTAGCATAAAAAGGATTTGGATTCTTTGAGCCCACAGGTCGAAGCAGTGCTTTTTTAGCAATCTGGGCACATTTGTCAAAAGTTCCACCTATGCCAACACCGACTATAACAGGAGGGCAGGGATTTGCACCAGACCGCCTAACTCGATCTACAACAAATTCTTTTACACCTTCAACTCCGGCGGCAGGTGCCATCATCTTAACTTCACTCATGTTCTCACTTCCCCCACCCTTAGGTGCCACAGTGATTTTGATCTTATCACCCGGTACAATATCTGTATAAATAACAGCAGGTGTGTTATCCCCTGTGTTTTTCCTCTCGATGGGATCACTGACAATCGATTTTCTCAGGTAACCTTCTCTGTAACCCTGTCTGACACCTTCATTAATAGCCTCTGCGTAATTCCCTCCCACAATGTGTACTTCCTGTCCCAGTTCCACAAAAACCACTGCGAAACCCGTATCCTGGCAGAGAGGAACTTGCTCGGTCTGGCCAATTTTTATGTTCTCAAGAATCTTTTCAATAACCTCCTTACCAGTTGGAGACTCTTCACTTTGCATACACTCTTGAATGCGTTTCTTAACGTCATCGCCGAGATAATAGTTCGCATCCATGCAGAGTTTTTTCACTGCTTCTGTAATGGTTAAAACGTTAATTTCTCTCATCAAATTAACTCCTTTTCAGTTATTGTACTTTTAAATTACAATAAATGTACAAAAATCAAAAATCTCATGCAAGCGTAAAATCATTACTGGATGATCCCACAAATAAACATAAATGTAGGGACAGAACACTGTTCTGTCCCTACAGAATTGAAAAGGTGATGTTATTTTGAAATGGGTAGGTGAAGGCAATTGCCCCCACCTATCCTATTATATAAGGTGGCGTTGTAAAATAAAAAGATCTCGCAAAGATAAAAGGCTTACGCCTTAACTCCTCTTGCCCCTTGCCTCCTCTCCGCTATCTCCTGTATCACCTCTCCGTCTATGATCACCGTTCAGCAGAGCAAGACACAGAGACCGAGTCAGCAAAACGCAGAGCATTGGGCTTGTCTACCTCTACAGTGGCTCTCTGGACTTCTTTATCTTCCATTACAATTTTAAGCACGTGACTCGCCAATCTATCAAGCAAATAAAAACGGGATTTTTCAACTTCTTCCACGATTCGTTTTTTTACAGTTTTGTAATTTATGGTATCGTTAATATTGTCAGACTCAGCAACTTTGCTTCCATCAAATTCCATCTCAACGTTGATAATTACATCCTGAACTTTCCTTCGTTCCCAATGTTT
>CAZPNF010000052.1:0-9200 GCA_964587715.1 uncultured bacterium
GCAAATCTGAACCAGCAAATATCAGTTGCGGAAACCGTTTTGCTTATTTCCGCAGCTATCATTTACAAAATCCCCCTTGAGTCCCCCTTTGCGAAAGGGGGATATAAAATCTCGGAGTGCATCGCCTTTATGCGATGTACATCTGTCTTTGTGAGGAGACTGCTTCGCCCGACTTCGTCGGACTCGCAGAGACACGATGGATCACCTTTTTTGATCCGAAATGCATCCCCTTTATGGGATGCAAGGCACAGGTTGCCTCTAAAGAAAAATAGCATAAAGTGATTTTTCTCTTTGCTTTTCCCCAATTTTTTCTTATAATAAAAACACGGAAAAGGGGTTTAAAAAACAAACGGTCCTGTATGAAAAAATCATTCTATCCTCTGCTAATTTTTGCATCAATATTCTTATTAATTTTCTCTCATCCACTTCGTGCTCAGACTGTGGAGCATCACTTCACTATTATCTCGCCAATATGTGCCATAAAAAATGTCCCTTTTAAACTCCGCATTCGGACTCTTAATTCTATGGGACAGATCGATACTTCTTTTGCAGGTTATGTTTCAGCCAGGGGTTTAAAACAGAGCATCAGAGGGGAAATTGTCACCCTAGAGAAAATCGGTCCCTTTCTTCGTGGAGAAACAACAGTCCGTGGAGTAATTTTTCATCGTGCCGGGTCAAAATCGTTTGTTTTAAAAAACGGTGGGAAAACATCCACAGTACACTTGCGAGTAATTCCGGGAATTTTGAGCCTGCTGCCGCCGATCCTTGCCATTCTTTTAGCTCTCATTCTGCGCCAGGTTTTCATTTCACTCTTTGCCGGTATCTGGCTTGGGGCGACCTTTCTCTGGGGATACAATCCCCTCCTCGGTCTATTGCGGTTACTCGACCACTACATTGTGAATTCTCTGGCAGATCCCAATCATGCATCTATTGTACTTTTTTCTATGACACTAGGCGGGATGGTTGGTATCATCTCTCGTTCAGGTGGAACACAGGGTATTGTCAAAAAGCTCTCAAACTTTGCCAGCAAACCAAGAGGGGGGCAGATAGCTGCATGGGCTATGGGTGTTTTTATATTCTTTGATGATTATGCTAATACACTTATTGTAGGGAACACAATGCGGCCCATCACTGACCGGGTTCGTATTTCCCGAGAAAAACTTTCCTACATTGTTGATTCTACTGCTGCACCTGTTGCTTCCATTGCTGTGATCTCCACATGGATCGGCTTCGAGCTGGGGCTTATCCAATCTGTGTTTCAACAGCTCAACATAAACCAGAACATTTATCTTATTTTCCTCCAGACAATTCCGTACCGCTTTTATAGCGTCCTGGCGATTATTTTTGTTTTATCCATAGCACTGCTTGGAAGAGACTTCGGTCCCATGCTAAAAGCAGAAAAAAGGGCAAGAAAAACAGGTAAAGTGCTTCGACCTGGCGGTATTCCTTTATCAGATCTTACACTAACCCGAATCACCGCACCAGAAGGAACTCCTTTACGTTGGCCCAATGCTGTGCTTCCAATTTTTGTTGTTATCTTTGTCACCATCATCGGCCTCTGGTACAATGGAAGAGAAAATCTTATGGTCCAGGGTGCAACAGATCACTCCATTAGAATGATCATTGGAGCTGCTAATTCATTCACAGTTCTCATGTGGTCATCCTTTGCAGGAGTTTTTACAGCTGGAGTACTGGCCATCTCTCAAAAAATTCTTACTCTCCGTCAGACTTTAGATGCGTGGATATCAGGAATGAAGTCGATGGTCTACGCAATGGTTATCCTCGTCTTTGCCTGGTCTATAAGCAAAATATGTGAAGATCTCCACACCGCAGATTATGTCGTTAGTATTACCAGAGGAATACTCTCGCCGCGTCTCTTGCCCCTCATTACTTTTCTCATCTCTGCTTTTATCAGCTTTGCTACAGGAACCTCATGGGGAACAATGTCTATTCTCATGCCCATAGTTGTACCAATGGCTTATAAGTTCTCCCAGGAAACGCTCCTCTCTCCAGAGGCAAGTACAGCAATTCTCATAGGAACCATTGCTTCTGTTCTCTCTGGTTCAGTTTTTGGGGATCACTGCTCCCCTATTTCTGACACAACGATCATGTCGTCAATGGCTTCTGGGTCGGATCACGTAGACCATGTCCGAACCCAGATACCGTACGCACTTCTGGTTGCTGGCGTAGCTATTGCTGTAGGGTATTTACCTGCAGGTTACGGTTTTAATCCATTCATATCAATCCCAATAGCAATCCTTCTACTCATTGGTTTTTTGCTCCTTTTTGGCAAAAAAATCAACCAGACCTCATAAAATTTTTATCATGAAGAACCAACCCGCACTAAAAGCATTTTTAGTACTTTCTGTTGGAATCATCGCAGCCCGATTTTTGAAAATATCTCTTCCCGTGGTTTTTTATTTTTCTGTCTTTCTGACCGCTGTTACATTGCTTCTCTTTTTCACAAAACAGTTTAAATCTATTACACAACTTCTCATAGCGCTCTGTTTAGTCCTGGTTGGATTTATAAGATACCAGGAGACTCTCTACCTTCTCCCCAAGAATCATATTAAACAATACCTTGATATTGATCGGCCTGTAGTCTTACAGGGTGTTCTGACAAAAGACCCCGTTGAAAAACCTGGTAGAATGGAACTTGTTGTAGAAACACGGTCGTTGATTTTCAGGGATTCCCTTCTATCCGTTACCGGAAAGGTTATTATTCCAGTTTACAGAAAACCTTCTGTCTCTCTCCACTACGGTGATGAAATTTGCACAACTGGTTTCCTCCAGAAGCCGAGAGGACAGAGAAATCCAGGAGGATTTAACTACAGAGAGTATCTTGAAAGAAAAAACATATACGGCATTCTGAGAATTCTCTCTGGTACGAAAACAAAAATCACAGGAAGGAATCAGGGTAATTTTTTTCTCAGGGAGATTGTTTACCCGGCACGAAGATTTATGATAAGGACAATAAACCGAATAACCTTCGGTCCGAGCCGGCCAATACTGCAGGCTCTTATTGTGGGAGAGAAAGGAACAATCTCTCCTGAAGTGAGAGACAGTTTTGCAAAAGCAGGGGTTATTCACGTCTTAGCAGTCAGCGGACTCCACGTAGGATTTGTCCTCCTAATATTCATGACAATCTTCGGACTTTTTCGGATACCCTATGGTGGGCGGGTTCTTCTCACTGTTTTTGGTCTCGTCTTTTATGCTTTCCTGACCGAAGTCAGAGCTCCTGTAGTACGGGCTGCAGCAATGGCCAGCATCTACATGATAGGAACGCTGATAGAGAGAAAAACTAATCCTTTCAACGTTATAGGTGTTGCTGCCCTGGGACTTTGTCTTTTGAGACCTTCCAATCTTTTCGACGTAGGTTTTCAGCTTTCATTTGTTGCTGTCTTCTCTATCATCTATTTTTACCAGAAATTGAACAATCTCCCCTTTATCACAAAACTGCGCAGAGCCTTTGCCAAAAACCGCATTGCAAACTACTGCCTGACAATTCTTCTAGTCTCTCTTTCGGCACAGCTTGGAACTATGCCACTCACAGCTATTTACTTTAACCGGATACCTGTCTTATCGATTCTTGTCAACATATTTGTAATTCCTCTCGTAGGCCTCATAGTTGCACTTGGATTTGTCTCTTTGATTTTCGGAATTATCTCACCCTGGCTTGCCAGTGCCTACGGAGCTCTTAATCAGGAACTCCTCAGCCTTCTCATAAAAACTGTTTCCTGGGTGGGACACCTTTCATTTTCTCATGTATTTCTTCCCACACCCGACATTCTCTGGGTGATTGTCTATTTTCTCTTCCTTCTTCTTTTGTTCAATATTCAGGATACTAAGTGGAGAAAAAAATTTGTTTTCCTTTTCCTGATAAGCCTCAACCTCATTGTTTGGAGAGGAGCAATATGGAACGACGGCACCAGAATGACATGGATTCAATTCGATGTAGGTCAAGGAGATGCAGCATTCATTCGTCTCCCCTGCGGCAGAACTCTTCTCATTGATGGAGGCGAAAAAAGACGCTTCTTCGACAATGGGGAAAGAGTCATTGCTCCCTATCTCAGAAGAAAAGGAATCCGCAAGATAGACACCGTGATTCTCTCTCATCCCCACAACGATCATGTCGGCGGATTGGTTTATGTTTTGAATCATTTCAAGGTTAAAGAAGTCATTACTGCAGGCACCCCTTTTGAATCTCAACTGTACAAAAAATTTCTTGAAACAATCAGGAAAAAGAAAATCCCTACACGTATAGTTACAGCCCCTGACAGCATGACAGAATTCCCGGGTGTTAAGCTCTATTTTCTTTCGCCAATAGGGAAAAGAAAAACAGAAATTAAGGATCAATCTCACGACATTAACAATAACTCTCTTGTGATTAGAATCCTCTTTGGAAGAACAGGACTTCTCTTCACAGGAGATGCAGAAAAAGAGGCAGAGCACGATATTCTCCTTTCCGGGAAACCTCTTTTCTCTAATGGAATAAAAGCAGGACATCACGGAAGCATTACTTCAAGCACACTGCCTTTTCTCAAAAATGTCATGCCGGAACAGGCTGTCATTTCTGTTGGAAAATACAATAAGTACCACTTCCCCTCTCCAATTGTTATTCAGCATTTTCAAATGCTTGGAGCAACAGTTCACCGCACAGATATTGAAGGAGCAGTTATTTTCAAATCTGACGGGAAGAGTCTCAGGCAAGTTAAGTGGCAGAGACTATAAATCATTCTGAGGAATGTAAAATATGTGCGACGCACTTACAAGGTGCGTCGCACATATTCAGGGAACAATAATGGTGGAGCAAGCTCCACCCTACAAAAGTTGCGGACATTTTCAAATGGCAATAATTACTATATATAGTAACATAACTGCTGTTAAAATCAATATCCAGCCATTTTCTTTAATCATTTCTTCAAAAACCCCTTGACTTTCCTTCTGTTTTTCTATATATTGCTTTTCGTAATGGGTGTCCCGTTCTATTTTAATCGAGACGGGAAGAATAGGGAATCCCGTGAGAATCGGGAGCTGCCCCGCAACTGTGATCCCAACCCTGTTATGTTAGAGTGTCTTAATATCAAATGCCACTGTCCCGAAACATGGAGACGGGAAGGCTGTTAAGACGGGAGAGCCAGGAGACCTGCCCATTGTGAAAGTCCTTCGAGGGAAGGCGAAAGGAAACCGTTGTGTATCCACCGACCCCCGGGGTCGGTTTTTTTATTTAGAGCATTGCTGACGAATTTACAAGAATTTATTCATGAACTTATCCGTAAAAAAAATATCTCTGATGGGAGTATTTATAGCTCTGGGGGTTTCACTGGGTTTTGCACTTATTAATATTCCTAACGTGGAACTTGTCACAGCAACAATATTCATCTCAGGCTTTCTTTTAGGAGTCAAAGAGGGAATAGTAGTCGGCCTTCTAACTGAAGCCCTCTATTCACTGCTAAATCCTTTCGGGATGGCCGCGCCGCCTTTATTCATTGCCCAGGTTTTATCTATGGGGATAGCAGGATTTCTGGGAGGTATTCTGGCAAAGCAAAAATCCCGGAGAAGCGGAATGGCATATTATTTACAGCTTGGTCTGGCTGGTTTTCTGACAACAGCCATCTTTGCTCTTCTCACAACCCTATCCTTTGTACTGCTCATAAACTTTTCCCTTAACAAACTTGCCGGCAGTTTCATCTACGGCCTTGGTTTCTACATTGTTCATATCGTCACGAACACAATTATATTTTTGACTTTAGTTCCTACCATCATTAATGTAGCAGAAAAAACCGGCTGGTTTTTCTATCTTCCCGTAGAGGAGAAAACTCAATGAAATTGACAGATTACAAATTGTTTCTCTTACTCTTTATGGTATTTGTTTATGCACAGCATGCACACTCTCAGGAAGTACAGGACAGCCTGTTTTCAGCTACAGTACTCACTATTGAAGAAGCAGAGATAAACAACTATCGGGGTCTCGGAGACATTCTCTCTCGGATGCCCGGAATATTAATAAGAGACCTTGGTGCTGCTGGTCAGTGGTCGTCGTGTCGCATTGAAGGAAGTAACCTGAACCAGGTTCTTATTCTACTGGATGGTCGTCCTTTATCAGACCCGTGGTCTGGCATCCATGATCTGAACCTTATTCCTGTAGAAATGATAAAGAAAATTGAAGTTTTCCCATCCATCAATCCTTTTGGGTTTAATCCTATCGGCGGAATCGTGAATATCGTTTCCAGAAGGAATCCTTCAAAACGGCCATACACAAAAATTGTCTATCGAAGCGGAAAAAACAATTTTTCTGATCTAGATGTAACTTTTGGTGAAAAGTTGACCCAGAATCTTGAAATTTTGTCGGGTGCTCTTCTCAAAAAATACGGTGAGTATCTTCCAGATGAAAAATACGACAGCCAAAAAATACGTTCTAAAATCACCTACTCTCTTTCTCCAGCATGGAATTTCCAGTACACTATTCTGCACAATAAATCGGATAGAGATATTCCATACAATTTTCAAATGCCAGGGGACACGCTTTGCTTAGAATCTCCCCATCTTAAAAATTCCCGCTACGACCATACTTTTCGAACTACGTTTAATTTCCGAGGAACCAGAAACTCTTTACAATTGGAACGTACCTCGATTTCCTATGAAATACGAGAGAAGAATTTTTCCAGCAGGAAAACTTTTCCTGTAACTACAACAGCTTTTTCCGCACGTCAAGAGTTTGGAAGAAAAAATTTATCGCTTTCCTGGGGGATCAGGACACAAAGGCGGACAATCAAAATTCCTGACAGCCTTCGGTGTGCTGACACAGTTACACAGGGTTTTTTCCAGAGTAAATTTTTACTGCGTCAAGGAATAAAAGCTCTGCCGCAAATCCACGCACATATTTCACCTGACGGAAAAGTGCGGCTCTTCCTCGCAAACCAGATTTTATGGAATCCCACATCCTTTCTAAACTTCTGGACAAGCTACAGCGAAACAATGCGAGACCCATCTCTGGGCGAGCGATTTGGTTATCCTTTCTACCCAACTCCTCCGGTCTCAGTAAACTCGCTGACTATGAGAATTTTCCAGAACTCTATTCTTCCCAATCCATCACTGAAACCAGAAACCGGCCGAACCCTCGAAATCGGGATTAGATGGAAACTGGGAACTCGCCTTAACATTGCAGCAAAAGGTTATACCAGGACAACCAAAGATATCATCCAGGGGGTTCTCACAAAAGAGGGAGGTATTTTTACAAATCAGGATAGAGAATCTTTTCATGGAGCAGAGCTACAATTAAAACTGGACCCGTGGTTGGGTTTCAGAGCAGAAGCTGGACTCAATCTTCTCAAAGCAACAGACAATAATCTGCTGGAAAGACCTACTCTCTGGGGCAGCAGTTCCCTCTGGTGGGAACATACGTTTTTTAAAGGAGACCTCCGCGCCGATATATGTTTGAGTAACTACTACTGGAACGGATTCTGGAATCTCACAGGAGAAACACTAAAAAATTTCTATTTCTCTTATATTAATCCAGGATCAATTGTCGATTTTAAAGCAAGCTTTACTTTTATTAAGAGAGCTCGTTTTACCTTTGCTGTAGACAACATCTTTCAAACAGAAACCTCTGTTGTTTCACAATTTCTTCTCCCCCAAAAAATTACAAGGATTGGCTTTTCGTGGGAGTTATTTGATTAAAGAGGGAATATCATGTTACTAAAAAAAGTCCGAAAAAGAGACGGCCGTCTCGTTGATTTCGACCCTTCAAAAATTACAGTCGCCATTTTCAAGGCAGGCAGTGCAACAGGTGAATTTGACATTGACACTGCCCAGCGGCTGAACCAGGATGTTGTACGGCAGTTAAAGAAAAAAATAGGCAGCCAAATCCCTGAAGTGGAAGAAATACAGGATACTGTGGAATCTATACTCATCGATTCGCCTTTCAGAAAAACTGCCAGGGCTTACATTGTCTATCGCGAACAGCACGCCAGGATGAGAGACATCCGAACACTGATCAGCACTGATATTGTTGATTCCTACCTCAATCGAACCGACTGGCGGGTTAACGAGAACAGCAACATGGCCTATTCAATACAGGGACTTAACAATCATATCTCATCCGTTATTACTGCTCAGTACTGGCTGAATAAAATTTATCCTCCAGAGATAAAAAAAGTCCACACAAGCGGTGACTTCCACATTCACGATCTCAACATTCTTGCTGTCTACTGTGTTGGCTGGGACCTTGGCGACCTTCTGATCAAAGGTTTTAAAGGAGCAAAAGGAAAAGTGGAAAGTAAACCCGCACGACATTTCAGAACAGCCTTGGGACAGGTTGTCAACTTCTTTTATACACTGCAGGGAGAAGCAGCAGGGGCGCAGGCGTTCAGTAATTTCGACACTTATTTAGCTCCTTTTATCCGATACGACAAACTGACTTTTGCGCAGGTGAAACAGGCACTTCAGGAGTTTGTTTTTAATATCAATGTTCCGACAAGAGTAGGATTCCAGACACCTTTCACCAACATCAGTCTGGACTTAACCGTACCTGATTTTATGAAACACGAAGCTGTGATCATTGGTGGGAAGCTCCAGGAGGCAAGCTACGGTGGATTTCAGGAAGAAGTTTTTATTTTCAATAAAGCATTTGCCGAAGTAATGAACGAGGGCGATGCACTGGGACGAGTCTTCACATTCCCCATTCCAACTTACAGCATTACCAAGAATTTTCCGTGGGACGAAGAGCGATTAAAACCCATCTGGGAAATGACTGCTAAATACGGTATCCCCTATTTTTCCAATTTCGTCAACTCTGACATGAAACCTGAGGATGCTCGCTCTATGTGCTGCCACCTCAGGCTTGATACAAAGATGCTTCGGAAAAGAGGTGGGGGCCTTTTCGGTGCAAATCCTCTTACAGGCTCAATAGGCGTTGTAACACTCAACATGCCCCGCATTGGGTATCTTGCCTCAGACAAAACAGATTTCTACAGGAGACTCGACCGTCTCATCGATCTTGCTGTTTCAAGTCTGGAGATTAAAAGAAAAGTTCTTGAAAAGTTCACAGAGGCAGATCTCTACCCTTATGCTAAATATTATCTATCGGATGTTAAAGCAAAGACTGGCTGCTTCTGGACAAACCATTTCGGAACTGTAGGCCTTATAGGAATGAACGAAGCCTGTCTGAATTTTCTTGGAGTTGATATAGGACAGGAGGA